>NZ_KE148356.1:31269-32393 GCF_000410615.1 Novosphingobium sp. B-7
GGTTGCCCACTTCCGACTGCATCGCGGTGCGATCGGAATCCTGGTAGGTGGCCGACTTGGACTGGACCGCCAGTTCGCGGATGCGCTGGAGCATCGCGGTCACTTCGTTGAGCGCGCCATCGGCGGTCTGCGCCATCGAGATGCCGTCGTTGGCGTTGCGCACGCCCTGCTGCATGCCCTGGATCTGCGCGGTCATGGTGGTGGTGATGGCCAGGCCCGCGGCATCGTCCTTGGCGCTGTTGATGCGCTTGCCGGTCGAGAGGCGCTGCATCGCAACACCGGTCTGTTGCGACGCGGTGATAGAGGCGTTGGCGGCACGAAGCGCCGCGATATTGGTGTTGATGACTGCCATTTTCCCATTCTCCACTATGGGTTGAGTGACGATCCGGCGGTTCCCATCCGGTTCGCCAGCAAAAACGGCGCCGGCGCGGATTGTTTAAGTGGAGGGGGTGGGGCACGGGTGTATGCTTGCCCCTCGTTCCATTTTCGTTCACAGGTTCGGGCATGGCTGTCCCCGCTGCTCCAGACCTGGGCAATCCCGCCCCGCCGGCGCTCGATCTGCCCGCAGTCCATGCCAGCCACAGCGGCTGCTGGCTGCGCGGGGTGGATCTGTTCCCCTCCACCCGCACGGTGGGCAAGGGCGAGGCGATCGTGGCGGCGGCCGATACGCCGCTGCTGATGCTCAATGCGCCGCTGGTGGCAAGCCGGCTGGGCTATCCCGATCTGTCGGGCCTCGATCTGCTCGAGCTCTATGCCTTCGTCCATCCTGCGCGATTCGTGGTGCCCACGCCCAAAGGGCTGGCCAATGCGCTGGGCCTGCCGCAACCGGCCGGAGACGCCGATGTCCCGCTGCTGTTGCAGCAGGCGGCGCAGGCCTTGCTGGCCACCACCGCCGCGGCCGATTGGCCAGAGCGGGAAGGGGCGTGGAGCGCGCTGCAATCCATGATCAAGCTGCGCTGGCCCTGGGCCACGCTGCTGAGCGGGCAGATCGCCCGGCCCGAACGCGCCGAGCGCTGGCTGTTTTCTCGTCTGCCGGAATGGGACGAGGCGGGCGAGCGGCCGCAGCCGGCGCAAGTCGTGCTCGATCCGCAGGCGGTGGAGGCGCGGCTCGCCACGCTGACCGG
>NZ_APCQ01000320.1:0-8066 GCF_000410615.1 Novosphingobium sp. B-7
ACGGCGCTGGGCCTGGGCTTTTGGGATTGGCAGGGCGCCATGGGCGGCCCGTGCACAACCATGGCCTGGGTGGCGCAGGGGCTGCAGCGCGGCGATCACGTGCATTTCACGCGCGACGGCGGCCGCCTGATCGGCGGGGGGCTCGCGGCAGACCTGTTCGCTGCGGCTAGCACCCTGCCCCCGCCGCCGCGTCCACGCTGACGACTGCGGCGCGGCCATGCTCTTTCCCACGCTTGGGTTTCATGTCTTCTTCCTGGCGGTCTTTGCGCTCAACCGCCTGATGGCCCGCGCGCGCGATTGGCGCGTGATCATGCTGCTGCTGGCGTCCTGGCTGTTCTATGGCCTGTGGGATGCGCGGTTCGTGGCGCTGCTGATCGCCAGTTCGGGGTGGAACTGGCTGTTTGCGCGGATCATCGCCGCCGGGCGCGGGCCACGGCTGGCGTGGCTGTGGTTGGCGATCCTGGGCAACCTGGGCGTGCTGGGCTGGTTCAAGTATGCCGGCTTCCTGGCCGATCTGGCGGGCATGCCGCTGGCGCAGGCGATCATCCTGCCGGTGGGTATCTCGTTCTTCACCTTCCAGGGGTTGAGCTATGTGATCGACGTCTACAACGGCCGCACCCGGCCGGCGCGGCTGCTCGATCTTACCCTGCTGATGAGCTTCTTTCCTCACCTGGTGGCAGGCCCGATCGTGCGGCCCAGCCATCTGCTGCCGCAACTGCGCCATCCGCCGCGCCTGGGCCGGCAAGAGGCGATGGCCTGCCTGATCCTGATCCTGTGGGGTACGGTCAAGAAGGCGGTGATCGCCAACGATATCTCGGTGCACCTGGTCGATCCGGTCTTTACTGATCCGGCGGGCCATTCCAGCCTGGAATTGGTGCTCGCCGCCTATGGCTATGCCGTTCAGATATATTGCGATTTTTCGGCCTATACGGATATGGCGATTGGCCTCGCTGGCTTGCTCGGCTTCCGCTTCCCGCGCAATTTCGATCAGCCCTACCGCGCCGTCTCGTTGCAGGATTTCTGGCGCCGCTGGCATATCAGCCTGTCGAGCTGGCTGCGTGACTACCTCTATATCGGCGCGTTTGGCGGCTCGCGCCAGGCGCTGTGGCGCACCTGCCTGGCGCTGTTCGGCACCATGGTGCTGGGCGGGCTGTGGCACGGGGCCAGCTGGAATTTCGTGATCTGGGGCGCGCTGCACGGCGGCGTGCTGGTGGCAGAGCGGCTGTGGCAGCGCGCGCGGCCCGCAACCTGGCCCGTGCTGCCGGCCTGGGCTGGCACGGTGATCACCTTCCATATCGTGGCGCTGGGCTGGATACTCTTCCGCTGCAGCGAGTTTTCCGGTGCCCTTGCCTTTCTACGTGGGATGGCAGCGGGGCATGCCGGCGGTGCGCCGCTCGCCAGCGGCTGGATTCTGGCGCTCATGGCGCTGGGCATGGCTTGCCATTTCGGCCCGCGCGACGGGGTGCAGCGCTCGGCCCGGGCGCTGGCGGTCATGCCGGGCTGGGCAGTGGGGCTGATCGGCACGCTGGTGCTGCTGGTCATCGAAGGCTTGCGCGGCGGGGGCATTGCCCCGTTCATCTATTTCCAGTTCTGAAGGTGGCCTGATGGACAAGAGCAGCACGGAAGATGGCCTGCCCTGGGGCGAATCCCCCATCGATCTGGCGCAGGAACACGATGCCACGCTGCAGGACGGCTGGCGCTGGGCCTGGGGCGTGCTGATCAGCAGCAGTCTGGCGCTGGCCCTGTTCAATTCCCACGCCATCGCCAATTGGGCCGATCAGTTGCCGCCCAACGATTTCACCGCGCCGATCGTGATGGCGGCCGATGCCTGGCACGACAAGGCCGGCCAACTGGGCCTCAACACCGTGGTCGATAGCGTGGAGCGCTGGGCCGATGCCGCGCGGGGCGAGGCGCCGCCTGCTGCCGGGCGGGATTGAGCCGGCCAGCCAACCCCAGGCACGCATGAAAAAAGGGCGGGAAGCGCTGTGCTTCCCGCCCTTTCTGTCATTGTCGGTTTAACCCGGCTCAGGCCTCGTCGGCGTTGGGCTCGCTCGCGGTGTCGCTCGCCTTGCGCTTGCTGGCCTTCTTTTTGACCAGCTTGGGCGCGGCCGGGGTCAGTTCAAAGTTCAGCGCATCATCCTTGAGGCTGACATGCACTTCCCCGCCATTGGCCAGCTTGCCGAACAGCAGTTCCTCGGCCAGCGGCTTCTTGACCTTTTCCTGGATCAGGCGAGCCATGGGCCGGGCGCCATAGAGCCGGTCATAGCCGCGCTTGGCCAGCCAGGCGCGCGCATCGCTGTCGAACTGGATGTGCACGTTCTGCTCGGCCAGCTGGAGTTCCAGCTGCAGCACGAACTTGTCGACCACGCGGCTGACAACTTCGGGCGGCAGATAGCCGAACGGCACGATGGCATCGAGGCGGTTGCGGAATTCCGGCGTGAACAGGTTCTTCACCGCTTCGTCACCGGCGTCCTGCTTCGACACGTCGCCGAACCCGATGCCCTGCTTGGCCATGTCCGATGCGCCCGCATTGGTGGTCATGATCAGGACCACGTTGCGGAAATCCACGGTCTTGCCGTGGTGATCGGTCAGGCGGCCATTATCCATCACCTGCAACAGGATGTTGAACAGGTCAGGATGCGCCTTTTCGATTTCGTCGAGCAGCAGCACGCAATGCGGCTGCTGGTCGATGGCATCGGTCAGCAACCCGCCTTGGTCGAACCCGACGTAGCCCGGAGGGGCACCGATCAGGCGGCTGACCGAATGGCGCTCCATGTATTCCGACATGTCGAAGCGCTGCAACGGGATGCCCATGATCTGGGCCAGGCTGCGGGCCACTTCGGTCTTGCCCACGCCGGTGGGGCCGGAGAACAGGAACGAACCGATCGGCTTGTCGGGATCGCGCAGGCCGGCGCGGCTCAGCTTCATGGCGCTCGACAGCACTTCGATCGCCTTGTCCTGGCCGAACACCAGGCGCTTGAGGTCACGCTCCAGGTGTTCCAGCACCTTCTTGTCGTCGCTGCTGACCGACTTGGGCGGGATGCGCGCCATCGTCGCGATCACGGCCTCGATCTCGCGCGCGGTGATGGTCTTCTTGCGCTTGGACGGCGGCACCAGCATCTGCATCGCGCCCACTTCGTCGATCACGTCGATCGCCTTGTCGGGCAGCTTGCGGTCGTTGATGTAGCGCGCCGAAAGTTCCACCGCGGTCTTGATCGCCTCGGGCGTGTACTTGACCTTGTGGTGTTCCTCGAACGCGGTGCGCAGACCCTTCAGGATCTTGATCGTGTCTTCCACGCTCGGTTCGTTCACGTCGATCTTCTGGAACCGGCGCAGCAGGGCGCGGTCCTTTTCGAAGTGGTTGCGGAACTCCTTGTAGGTGGTCGAGCCGATGCAGCGGATCGTCCCGCCCGACAGCGCGGGCTTCAACAGGTTCGACGCATCCATCGCGCCGCCGCTGGTGGCACCAGCGCCGATCACGGTGTGGATCTCGTCGATGAACAGGATCGCGTGCGGCATCTTTTCCAGCTCGGAAACGACCTGCTTGAGGCGTTCCTCGAAATCGCCGCGATAGCGCGTGCCGGCCAGCAGGCTGCCCATGTCGAGTGAATAGATCACTGCCTTGGTCAGCACTTCGGGCACTTCGCCTTCGACGATCTTGCGCGCCAGGCCCTCGGCAATGGCCGTCTTGCCCACGCCCGGATCACCCACGTAGAGCGGGTTGTTCTTGGAACGGCGGCACAGGATCTGGATCGTGCGGTCCACTTCCGGGCCACGGCCGATCAGCGGATCGACCTTGCCCAGCAGCGCCTTGTCGTTGAGGTTGACGCAGAACTGGTCGAGCGCGGAATCCTTCTTGTTGCCGCCCTTGGCTTCGGCCTTTTCTTCCTGCTTGGGGGTTTCTTCCTCGTTCGGCTTGGCCGAACCGGAATTGACCTGGCGGCCGCCCTTGCCGATGCCGTGGCTGATATAGCTGACGGCATCCAGGCGGCTCATGTCCTGCTGCTGGAGGAAATAGACGGCATAGGAATCGCGTTCGGAGAACAGCGCCACCAGCACGTTGGCGCCGGTGACGGTGTCCTTGCCCGAAGACTGGACATGCAGGATGGCGCGCTGGATCACGCGCTGGAACCCGGCGGTAGGCTGGGGATCGGCCTTTTCCGCGGTTTTGAGGGACTGGTATTCCTGGTCGAGGTACTGGCGTACCACGTCGCCCAGATCGCCAAGATCCACGCCGCAGGCCTGCATCACCTGCGCCGCGTCTGCATCGTCGATCAGGGCAAGCAGGAGATGTTCGAGCGTCGCGTATTCATGGCTGCGCTCCGAGGCATTGGCCAGGGCGCTGTGCAACGTCTTTTCGAGGCTCTGGGCGAAACTGGGCATAGGCTCGCTTTCTGGGGCTCACTCTTGGCCATGACGGAAGTATTCCGCCACGGGATGGTTCCCTTGCGGGAGGAAAGCATGGGGGTGGTTAACCGCCGCCGAACCAGGTTGGGCGGTCGCCACGGATGCTTCAATCGTCGATATCGTTGCCGGGTAAGCGGCCCGGCGCCGCACGAGCGGAAG
Source organism: Novosphingobium sp. B-7 (assembly GCF_000410615.1). Classification (NCBI taxonomy): domain Bacteria; kingdom Pseudomonadati; phylum Pseudomonadota; class Alphaproteobacteria; order Sphingomonadales; family Sphingomonadaceae; genus Novosphingobium; species Novosphingobium sp. B-7. The sequence goes on from NZ_APCQ01000320.1 coordinate 4,567, forward strand.
CCGGCGACCGATACCCGGGCGCGTTGGAGGGGTATGAAACCCTATATGGGGATGCCGCCCGGCAAGGTGAAGGGCGGCGGCGGTCATCGTCCGGTTTCGCCGGAATTGGGCGGTGGCGCCGGGGGCCGGGCCGCGCCGAACAGTGCCTCGGCCGCTGCCCGGGTATGGCCGGCGCGATCACGATGGCGGGTGGTGCGGGCGATCTCGGCCTCCAGCAGCGCGATGCGCGCCGTCAGTTCGTCCACCGACAGCGCATCGAGCGGTTCTGCGGCCAGTTGGCTGGCCAGGTCGCCCTTGCGGCGCGGAAGGTCTTCGACGTCCATCGCAGTGCACAATGTTGGACGGCAAACGCTTGCTGTCAACCTGTCCCATGGCTAGGGGATGCGGTTGACGCAGATATGACGTCAAAACATGGGGCGGCGCATGCTGGATCTTCCGGTGACGATGACGGCAGTGGGATTTGCAGAGCACGGTGGGCCCGAGGTGCTGCGGCCTGAAACCCTGCCGGTGCCCCGTCCCGGCCCGGGCGAGGTGCTGGTCAAGGTGGCCTATGCCGGGGTCAACCGCCCTGATGTGATCCAGCGCCAGGGTCTCTATCCACCGCCGCCGGGCGCTTCGCCGCTTCCCGGCCTTGAAATTTCCGGCCAGGTCGTCGTCCTGGGCGAAGGCGTGACGGCGCCGCTTCTGGGCCAGGCCGTCTGCGCGCTGGTGTCGGGCGGCGGCTATGCCCAGTATTGCCTGGCCCCGGCCGCGCAGTGCCTGCCGGTGCCCGATGGCCTGCCGCTCGATTGCGCTGCGGCCCTGCCCGAAACCCTGCTGACCGTGTGGCACAACGTGTTCGAGCGCGGCTGGGCCTGCGAAGGCGAGACGATCCTGGTTCACGGCGGCACCAGCGGCATTGGCAGCATGGCGATCATGCTCGGCAAGCTGTTCGGCCTGACGGTGATCGTGACGTGCGGCGGCGCCGACAAGTGCCGTGCCGCGCTGGAGATCGGCGCCGATCATGCAATCGACTACAAGGCCAGTGATTTTGTCGAGGCGGTAAAGGACATTACCGGCGGCAGGGGCGTCAACCTGGTGCTCGACATGGTCGCCGGCGATTATGTGGCGCGCAATCTGCAATGCCTGGCCGAAGACGGCCGCCATGTGACCATCGCCGTGCAGGGCGGGGTCAAGGCGCAGATCAACATGGCCCAGGTCATGTCCCGGCGCCTCACGCTCACCGGCTCTACCCTGCGGGCGCGTTCGGCCACGTTCAAGGCGCTGCTGACGCAGGAAATCGCCCAGACGGTGTGGCCCCTGGTCGAAGCCGGCAAGCTGCGCCCGATCATGGACCAGGCCTTTCCGATGGAGCAGGCGGCCGCTGCCCACACGCGCATGGAAGCGGGCCACCATATCGGCAAGATCGTGCTCAAGATGGGGTGATTCCGGCCCCGCAACCCAGGCAAATCGGGCCTGGCGCGGATTGCTCTTGCCGTTTGGGCCGGGCTCGCTTACATCTTTGCCGGCAAGTGGCCGCTCCGTGAAGGGGCGGCCCTTATTGTTTCCGCGCCGCACAGACCTGTTATTTCACCAGCCAATCGCGCACGATAAAAAGAGGACCATGCCGTGAGCAACCAGCCCACGTATCCGCTGATGCCGCATGCCACTGCTTCGTGGCTTGTCGACAATACGGCCCTGACGTTTGAACAGATCGCCGAATTCTGCGGGCTGCATATCCTTGAAGTGCAGGCCATGGCCGACGATCTGGCCGGTGCCAAGTACACCGGGCGCAACCCGCTCCATTCGGGCGAACTGAGCCAGACCGAAATCGATCGCGGCCAGGAAAATCCCGAATACCGCCTCAAGATGCAGCGCGCCCCGCTCGCCGTCAGCCGCACCAAGGGCCCGCGCTACACCCCGGTGTCCAAGCGCCAGGACAAGCCCGACGGCATCGCCTGGATCCTGCGTCACCATCCGGAAATTTCCGACGCGCAGATCGGCAAGCTGATCGGCACCACGCGCACGACCATCGCCGCGATTCGCGATCGCAGCCACTGGAACATCGCCAACATCAATCCCAAGGATCCGGTGACCCTGGGCCTGTGCTCGCAGCGCGAGCTGGACATGCTGGTGAGCAAGGCGTCGAAGCGCGCCGGCGTTCCGGCCGAAGACGAAGGCGCGGTTACCGATCGCCTGGGTTCGGATCGCGATGCCCTGATCGAGGAACTGCGCGCCCAGCGTGAAGCGCAGTCCAAGGCGGCCTCCGAAGCGGCCCAGCACGCCGAAGCCATGGCCTGGCTCGAAGCGCGCCGCGCCGAAGGCATTTCCGACAGCTGAGCACTGCCTCCCGTTCGCGGGAGGGCACTTCCCAAATCCCCCCTCCCGCTTGCGGGAGGGGCCGGGGGAGGGGATGTCACATCACGGGACCGGGCGAACACGCCCTCCCCAAACCCCTCCCGCAGGCGGGAGGGGCTTTCTGCTGGTCAGACCGACTGGATATAGACGCGCATCGCGTCAGCTTCCGCTTCGATCCGGTCGAGCCGGTATTTCACCAGGTCGCCGATCGAGATGAAGCCCACCATGCGCCCGTCTTCCAGCACGGGCAGGTGGCGGAACCGGCGCCGCGTCATCAGCGCCAGGGCTTCCATCACCGATGTTTCCGGGCTGATGGTGACCACCGGTGCGGTCATCACCGCGCTGACCGGCAGGCGCAGCGCATCCTCGCCATGGGCGGTGAGCGCGCGAATCACGTCTCTTTCCGAAAAGATGCCGGCCACGGCATTTTCGCCATCGTGCACCGGCAGGGCGCCGATCTTGTGGCTGGTCAGAACCTCGATGGCGTCAGCCACCGTGTCCTGTGCGTGAATGGACCAGACTTCGCCGGAACGCCCGGCAATCAACCGCGCAATCGTCATGGGTTGGCTCCTCTTCCCCTTGGGGCAGTTGGTCCCGCCTCCACGGCAATCATGACATGTTCCGGTTGCGCGGCAAGGCCCTTCCTGTAGGCAACGGCATCGGGAGAAACACGATGGCCAACCAGTCTCCACTGGATGATCCGCACAATGCGGCGCACGCTTGGGCGCGCTATCGCTGGCTGCTGCGCTGGATGGGCCTGGCTACGCTGCTGGTCATCGTGGCGGTTGATGCCTGGCTCTACATGGGCGTGGGGCTGGTTTCGATCCATCTCTACATCGCCACCTCGCTCGGCATCGGCATGACCATGATGCTGATGGCCGCGCTCATGGGGCTGGTCTTCCTGTCGAGCGGCACGGGTCACGATGAAAGTATCGAGGACCGGCTCGATACCTCGCACTGGGACGAATCCTGAAATTCATCTTGCCGCCCGCCGGCACAGGCGGCAACTGGACGCGCCTGCCCAGACCGGAGTGCCGACCATGAACCGCCGCCAAGTGCTTGCTTCCACGGGAATGGCCGCTGGTGCCGCGCTGGGTGCCGGGGCCGGCGCAAAGGCGGCGCCGCCATCTGCTGGTGCGGCCCCGCATCGGCCCGGCCGCACC
>NZ_APCQ01000307.1:0-9456 GCF_000410615.1 Novosphingobium sp. B-7
GGCGCGCAGCGGCAGTGCCGGGCCGCTGGTGTGGTTTGCCCGCTTTGCGCAGATGACGCCGATGGCCAGCGCAGACGTGGCAGCCTGGCTGGCGCGCGAAAGCGCCGGGCAGGGCAGCGGCGGCCGGCTGGGGCCGCTAGGCCCGACGCATTCAACCGGCGGCTATGCCCGCGCCTTTGCCCAGGTGCAGGAAGCGATCCGCAGCGGCGATATCTATCAGGCCAACCTGACGTTCCAGTTGGCCGGTTCCTGGCAGGGTGATCCGCTGGCGATCTATGCCGCGCTGCGTGGTGATGCGCTGGCCGGGCATGGCGCCGTCTTGTGGGATGGATCGCACTGGCATCTCTCGGTCTCGCCCGAGCTGTTTTTCGAATGGCGCGGCGATCGTGTGACCGTGCGCCCGATGAAAGGCACGGCGCCGCGCGGCGCCACTCCGCAGGAAGATGCCGCGCTCAAGGCCGCGCTCGCTGCCAATCCCAAGGATCGCGCTGAAAACCTGATGATCGTTGACCTGATGCGCAACGATCTGTCGCGCGTGGCCGTGCCCGGCACGGTCAAGGTGCGCGATGCCTTTGCCGTGGAAAGCTATCCCACCGTGCACCAGATGGTCACCACAGTGACCGCGCAGATGCAGCCCGGCGTGGCCGTGGCCGATGTGTTGCGCGCCATCTTTCCCTGCGGATCGATCACCGGCGCGCCCAAGATTCGCGCGATGGAGTGGATCGACATAGCCGAACGCGATGCGCGGGGACTCTATTGCGGGTCGATCGGCTTTGTCGATGTGCCCGACACTGCGGCGCCTGATCGCGGTGATGCGCCGGGGGCTGGCAGCGCGGCGTTCAATGTGGCAATCCGCACCGTGCGCCTGGTGCCAGACCATCCCGGCGCGGCCGGCGGGCGGGCGACCATGGGGGTCGGCTCGGCCGTGGTCGCGGATTCCGTCATGATGGGCGAATGGCGCGAATGCGTGGTAAAGGGGAATTTCTTGCGCCTGAACGCCGGCAGTGCCGATCTGATCGAGACCATGGCCTTTGATCCGACGGCGGGGATCCCGCTGCTGGAGCGGCATCTCGAGCGGATGAAGCAAAGTGCGCAGGCATTGGGCTTTGCGTTCGATCGCCATGCCTTGCGCAACGCCATCCATGCGCTGTGTTTCGATCTCGATGCCCCGGCCAAGGTGCGCCTGGTGGTGGCGCGCAGCGGCGCCCATGCGCTGGAGGCAGCGCCGCTGCCGCCTGCCTTTGCTGGGCCGGTTACCTGCGCCGTGCTGCCCCTGCCGGTCAGCACCGGCGACTGGCGCCTGCGCCACAAGACCACCGATCGCGGCTTTTACGAGGCCGGCCTCAAGGCGGCGCGTGGTGTTGGCGCGAAGGAAGCCCTGTTGCGCCGCGACGATGGGCTGATCACCGAAGGCTGCTTTACCTCCGTGTTCGTGGAGCGCGACGGCGTGCTCGTCACCCCGCCGGCCGATCTGGGCCTGCTGCCCGGTGTGCTGCGCGCGCAATTGCTGGAAGAAGGCCGCGCGGTGGAGGGCGAGGTTCGCCTGGAAGACCTGGCGCAGGGCTTTTTCCTGGGCAATGCGTTGCGCGGCCTGATGCCAGCGCGCCTCCTGGGCCAGGGCTGAGCCATCATGGACAGCCACGCCACCAGCGCCGCGCTGGGCCGCATCGCGCCTTCGCGCACCAATGCGATGACCGACCGCGCGATCGAACTGCGCGCCGCCGGGCGTGACATCATCTCGCTGTCGGTGGGGGAACCCGATTTCCCCACGCCGCCCCATGTGATCGCGGCGGCCAAGGCGGCGCTCGATACCGGGCAGACCCGCTATACCGCCGTGCCTGGCACCCTGGCCTTGCGTGAAGCAGCCGCTCTGCATTTCCAACGCGACCTTGGCCTTGCCGTGCCACCAAGCCAGGTGATCGTGACGGCAGGTGGCAAGCAGGCGATCTTCGAGGCGCTGCTTGCCACGCTCAATCCGGGTGATGAGGTGCTGATTCCCTCGCCTTGGTGGGTCAGCTATCCCGAAATCGTGCGCTTTGCCGGGGCCAGCGTGGTCGATCTGCCGACGCAGGCCAGCAGCGGGTTTCGCATCACGCCCGACCAACTCGCCAGCGCGATCACGCCCGCCACACGCTGGCTGCTGCTCAACAGCCCGGGCAATCCCACCGGGGCCACCTATCCGGCGGCGGAACTGCGCGCGCTGGGCGACGTGCTGCGCCGTTTCCCGCGCGTGCTGGTGCTGTCTGACGATATCTATGCCCCGCTGCGCTATGGCGGCGGGGCGCATGCCACGCTGGCAGTGGAATGCCCCGATCTGGCCGACCGCGTGTTGACGGTGTCGGGCGTTTCGAAAAGCCATGCGATGACCGGCTTTCGCATCGGGGTTTCGGCCGGGCCGGAATGGCTGATCAAGGCCATGGCCAAGCTGCAATCGCACAATTCGGGCAATCCCTGTTCGATCGCCCAGGCCGCCGCCACGGCGGCATTGGCCGGCCCGCAAGAATTTCTGGCCGATTGGCGCGAGCGTTTCCGCGCCCGGCGCGACAAGGTCGTCGCCGCGATCAACGCCATCCCCGGCCTGTCGACGCCAGTGCCCGATGGCGCGTTCTACTGCATGATCGATGCCGCGCCCTTGATGGAGCGCTTTGGTGATGACGAGGCGCTGGCCCTGCATCTGCTGGAACATGGCGTGGCGGTGGTGGCGGCCTCGGCGTTTGGCGGTGCGCAGGGCTTCCGCATCTCGTTTGCCGCCGATGATGCCGTGCTGGATGAAGCGCTGCGGCGCATTGCGGCGGCGCTGGCCTGAGGATTTACGCCCGCCGCGCTTGCCCGCCGGCGATTTCGCGCGCAAGGGGTGGGCATGATCGAAATCCCCATCCTGTTCGAAGACGGCGAAGCGCTGGTCATCGACAAGCCGGCCGGCCTGCCGCTCGACCGGCCGCGTGCCGGCGGCATCTCGCTGGAAGACCGTCTCGATGAATTGAAGCTCGGCTTCCAGCGCCTGCCCGCGCCGGTCCACCGGCTCGACCGCGACACCTCGGGCTGCCTGTTGCTCGCGCGCAATCCCAAGGCGCTCAAGCGCTTTTCCGCCGCGTTCGAAGCGCGCCAGGTGGAAAAGGTCTATTGGGGCGTGGTGGCTGGCGATGTCGAAGGAACGGCTGGCACCATCGCGCTCAATCTGTCCAAGATTTCCAGCGCCGCTGCCGGCTGGCGCATGATCGCGGCCAAGAAGGGCAAGCCCGCCGTCACCCACTGGCGCGTGCTGGCCCGGCTGCCGGGCCGCACCCTGGTGGAGTTTCGCCTTGAAACCGGCCGCACCCACCAGGTCCGCGTCCATGCGCTGACTGGCCTGGGTGCCCCGCTGCTGGGCGATCCGGTCTATGGCGATGGCAAGGGCGCGGCCCGCACTCTGCTCCACGCCACGCGGCTGGTGATGCCGCGTGAAGGCAAGGAGGCCATCGTGGCCGAAGCGCCGATCCCGGCCGATATTGCGGGCTTGGGCTTCACGCTGTGACCGACACTCCCGAGGCGATCGTGGCCCGTGCCATGGGCCTTGTGGAGGAAAGCTTCATCGCGGCTGCCGGGCCGGGCGGACAGAATGTCAACAAGGTGGCCACGGCGGTGCAACTGCGCATTAACGTGTTCGCCTTGCGCCTGGCCCCGCCGGTGTTTCACCGGCTCAAGGAACTGGCCGGCAGCAAGTTTACCGCTGGCGGCGAGATCGTGCTGACCGCGCGCCGCTTTCGCACGCAGGAAGCCAACCGCGAAGATGCCCGCGTCCGGCTGGCCGACCTGCTGCGCGACGCGTGCAAGCTGCCGGAAAAGCGCGCCAAGTCGCGCCTCAATCGCGTAGGCAAGGTGCAGCGCCTGCAAGGCAAGAAGATCCGCGGCGCGGTCAAGGCCGGCCGCGGCAAAGTCCGCCTGGATTAGGCGGACCGATCCTTCACACCATGTCCTGCGGCCGTACCAGGCGGTCGAACATGGCTGCGTCCACCAGGCCCAGCGCCAGCCCGGCCTCGCGCAAGGTCAGTCCCGCCGCATGGGCGTGCTTGGCGATCTTGGCGGCATTGTCATAGCCGATTTCGGGGGCCAGCGCCGTTACCAGCATCAGCGAGCGATCGACCAGTTCGGCAATGCGGCGCGTGTTGGGCTCGATCCCGTCGACACAGCGCACGGCAAAGCTTTCCATGCCCACGGCAAGCAAGTGAACCGAGCGCAGCACCGCCGCGCCGATCATCGGCTTGAACACGTTAAGTTCCAGATGCCCCTGCAGGCCGCCCAGCGTCACCGCCTGATGGTTGCCGATCACTTGCGCGGCCACCATGGTCAGCATCTCGCACTGCGTGGGATTGACCTTGCCGGGCATGATCGAACTGCCCGGTTCGTTGGCCGGCAGGTCAAGCTCGCCCAGGCCAGACCGCGGGCCTGACCCCAAGAGCCGGATATCGTTGGCAATCTTGGTCAGCGCCACGGCGAGCGTCGCCAGGGTGGCGGAAAACTGCACCAGGGCATCGTTGCTGGCTAGCGCTTCGAACCGGTTTGGCGCCGGGACAAAGGCATGGCCGGTAAGGTCGGCCAACTGAGCGGCCATCGCCTCGGCAAAGCCCTCTGGCGCATTGAGTCCGGTGCCCACCGCCGTGCCGCCCTGGGCGAGGCGCAGCAGGTGCTCCTCGGCATGGCGCAAGCGCTGATGGGCATCGCGCAATTGCTGGACATAGCCGGAAAATTCCTGCCCCAGCGTCAGCGGCGTGGCATCCTGCAGATGGGTGCGCCCGATCTTGACGATCCCGGCCCATTCGCGCGCTGCCGTGTCGAGCGATCCGGTCAGCAGGTCGAGGGCCGGGAGCAGTTCGCGGTTGAGCGCAACCACCGCTGCCACGTGTAGCGCGGTGGGAAAGCTGTCGTTCGACGATTGCCCGCGGTTCACATGGTCGTTGGGGTGCACCGGGCTCTTGCCGCCGCGCGTGCCGGCCAGTTCCTCGTTGGCGCGGCCGGCAATCACCTCGTTGACGTTCATGTTGCTCTGCGTGCCACTGCCGGTCTGCCAGATCACCAGCGGGAACTGGTCATCGTGATGGCCGACCACCACTTCGGCGGCGGCCTTTTCGATGGCATCGGCAAGCCGGGCATCGAGCCCATGGGCGCGGTTGACGCGGGCGGCAGCCTGCTTGACCAGGGCCAGGGCGTGGACGATGCCGATCGGCATGCGCTCGCCCGCGCCGAACGGGAAATTCTCGATCGAGCGCTGGGTCTGCGCGCCCCAATAGGCGGTATTGGGCACCGGGATCGTGCCGATGCTGTCGCTTTCGATGCGGGTGGTCATGCCGGGGTCCTTTCGCGGCGCCGGGGCGGCGTGGACCCCGGTGGTGTCAAAGTGGGCGGTGGGTTGTGGCGGCCTGGGCGCGGCGCTGGAGAAAGCGGGCTTCGACCGTGGGGCCGGCCTGTTCGGCCAGAAGGGACAGCGCGGCATGCAGGCCGCGCTCGGCCAGGCGATCCACCGCCTGGTCGGGCGCAATGCCCAACTCGCGCGCCAGATCGCGGATCGCGCGTGCCATCTCGATGAATTCCAGTTCGCTCTCGCGTGCCGCGCGCCATTCCGCCGAAGGGGAAAAGCTGTGGTGCATATCCATGCCGTTGCTCCTGCCGTTGTTGCCGGACAGAGGCTAGCAGTTGCCGGACGGGCAGGGCTTTAAGGGAGGGCATAGGCATAATGCGGAGGGGCTTAACCCAGCCGCACGGGCGAGGGATCGCCATGGAGCGCGATCAGGTCTGCGCGTGCCCTGGCCCTGGCCCGCAGGAATGCGCCCTCCACCGCGTCGGCGCTCTGCCCCGCCTGCCGCGCGATCATGGTTAGTGCGCTGGCAAGACCCTGCTCGACCATGGCGTCAAGCAAGGGGCGCGGATGCAGCGCGCGGTCGGCCGCCATCGCCTTGAGCGCGCGCACCGTTTCGGCAAATTCGAACGCGGTGAGGCGTGCGGATTCGTATTCCTCCTTGCGCTGCAGTGCGTTTCGCAGATCAAACGCCATGGCGGTCGCTCCTCTTGCACCCACACGATACTGTGCCAGATGGAGCCCGCCTTGACCCACGGCAAGTGTGCCGGGGCATTTTGGGGGTAGGAGCGGGGCATAGCCATGGGCACCAGTGAAATCTTCCTGATCGCGTTGACGATCATCCTGGCGGTGCCATGGCTGGTCTGGCGCGTGTTCAACCGTGATGATCATGCGCCGCTGGTGGTGGTGCAGATCGTCGGCGGCATCCTGCTCGGGCCGGGCGTGCTGGGCGCGCTTTATCCCGGCTATTACGCGTTCGTGTTCAATCCGCAGGTGATCGGCGCGCTCAACGGCGTGGCCTGGTGGGCGGTCAGCCTGTTCGTGTTCATCGCCGGGGTGGAACTCGATCTGGCCGATGCCTGGGGCAATGCCCGCGAAACCCTGATCACCGCCAGTTGCGCGCTGCTTACCCCGCTGCTGCTGGGCGCGGTGGCGGCGGCCGCGCTGCTCACCGTGCCGGGCTGGCTTGGCCCTAAGGGCACCTGGGGGCAGGGTGTTGCCGGCATCGGCATGGCCTGTGCCGTTACTGCGCTGCCGATCCTGGTGCTGCTGATGGAAAAGCTCGGCATCTTCCGCACGGCGCTGGGCCAGCGCCTGCTGCGCTATGCCAGCATGGACGATGTGGCGATCTGGGGCGTGCTGGCGCTGATCCTGCTGGATTGGCAGCGCATCGGGCGCCAGGGCCTGTTCCTGGTGGTGTTTGCCGTGGCGGCCTGGGGCGTGCGCCGGCTGATGGACCGTGTGCGTGAGGATGATCGCTGGCATATCGCACTGGTCTGGCTGGCGGCGGTGGGTTTTGCCGCCGATTGGTCGGGGCTGCATTTCATGGTGGGCGCGTTCCTGGCCGGTGCGGTGCTTGACGCGCGCTGGTTCGAGCAGGGGCGGCGCGACGCGTTCCGCCATTTCCTGCTGCTGGCGGTGATGCCGGTGTTCTTCCTGTCCACCGGCCTGCGCACGCAATGGGGCCAGGTCGGCGGGCTGGGCCTGGCCGCGGTGCTGGGCGCGGCGGTGTTGCTGCTCGTGGCTTCGGTGGCCGGCAAGCTGATCGGCGTGCACCTCGCTGGCCGCATCCTGGGCTGGAAAAAGGGCGAGGCCAGCGTGATCGGCTGGATGCTCCAGACCAAGGCGCTGATCATGATCATCTTCGTCAACGTCCTGCTCGACAAGAAGATCATCACGCCCGAAGCGTTTACGGCGCTGCTGCTGATGGCGGTGTTGAGCACGATGCTGACCATGCCGATCGTCCGGCCCAAACTCAAAGGGCTGGCGGCAGCAAATTCTTGACGGATTGCCGCTAGGACAGGGGCCATGGCCGATTTCCTTGTCCTGGCGGCACTGGCGTGCTGGCTGTTCTTCGTATTCTGCGTGTGGCGGGCGCTGTGCCTGTTCGGCACCTGGTGTCCTGCGCCGGCAATGGTCTGGCGCAGCGACTATAGCGAGGGCCAGCAGTCCGAGGATTTCTGGTCTTTGGGGATGACGATGTTCACCTCGCGCGGATGGAACTGGCGCGATGGCGACGATACCCGCTATATCGAGGACGAAATCCGCTTTCGCGACCAGGACGGGATCGAGCGGCGCGCCCTGGTGCATCGCTGGGTCCACCGCGGGTGGAAGCCAGCGGGCGCCTATACCGTGTGGTATGATCCGGCCGATCCCACGCGCGCCACTGTGCTCGGCCCGTTCACATGGGGCGCCTGGGGCCTGCTTTCGCTGGTGCTGCTGTTCGTGGTGGTGCAGATGATCAGGACGATCGGCCTGCCGCCGATGCTGGCGGGCCTGTTGGGCTAGCCCTTCTGCGTTAGGCGCTTGGGCTAGCCGGGTGCGCCCCTATCTGCCATAGGCGGCGGCGTGACTGCCGTTATGCCCGATCTTTCGCCCGATCTTGATGCCGCGCGCCAGCGCCTGGCGCAGGTTTTCGGCTTTTCCGGCTTTCGCGGGGTGCAGGACCAGGTGGTGGGCCGCGTGCTCGGCGGGCGATCCACCCTGGCGGTCATGCCCACTGGGGCGGGCAAGTCGCTTACCTATCAATTGCCGGCGGTGATGCTGCCGGGCACCTGCGTGGTGGTTTCGCCGCTGATCGCACTGATGCACGACCAGTTGCGCTCGGCCACGGCCAACGGCATCCGCGCTGCCGCGCTGACCAGCGTGGATACCGACCGCGAATGGACGATCGAGCGGTTCCGCAATGGCGAGCTCGACCTGCTCTATGTCGCGCCGGAACGCGCCAGCCAGCCGCATTTCCGCGAGCTGCTGGGCAAGGCGCCGCTGGCGCTGTTCGCGATCGACGAGGCGCACTGCGTTTCGGAATGGGGCCACGATTTCCGCCCCGATTACCGCCTGCTGCGCCCGATGATGGACGCGTTTCCCGATGTGCCGCGGCTGGCGCTGACGGCCACGGCCGATCGCCACACCCGCGCCGATATCCTCGAACAGCTGGGCATTCCCCACGATGGCCTGATCGTGGCCGGGTTCGATCGCCCCAACATCCAGTATCGCATCGCCCCGCGCGACAATCCGCTGCGCCAGTTGACCCGCTTCATTGCCGAAAATCCCGGCCCCGGCGTGGTCTATGCGCCCACCCGCGCACAGGTGGAAAAGCTGGCCGAGCAACTGGGCGAGACCGGCCGCAGCGTGCTGCCCTATCACGCCGGGCTGCCGGCTGAGACGCGCGCGGCCAACCAGGAAGCTTTCGTCACCAGCGAAGACATGGTGATCGTGGCAACGGTGGCCTTCGGCATGGGCATCGACAAGCCCGACGTGCGCTTCGTCGCCCATGCCGGCCTGCCCAAGTCGATCGAGGGCTATTACCAGGAAACCGGCCGTGCCGGGCGCGATGGCGATCCCTCGGTGGCGCTGCTGCTGTGGGGGGCAGACGATTTCGCCCGCGCGCGCCAGCGCCTGGCTGAAGTGGACGAAACCCGCCGCCAGGGCGAGCGCACCCGCCTCGATGCGCTGGCAGGCCTGGTTGAAACCCCGGCCTGCCGCCGCGCCGTGCTGTTGCGCCACTTTGGCGAAGACCCGCCGGCCTCGTGCGGCAATTGCGACAACTGCCTCGATCCGCCGGGCCTGACCGATGCCACCGAACTGGCGCAGAAGCTGCTGTCGGCGGTCTATCGCACCGGGCAAAGCTATGGCCTGGGCCACCTTGAAAAGGTACTCACCGGTGTGGCCGATGAACGGGTGACCGCGCGCGGCCATGATCAGCTTTCGGTGTTCGGCATCGTTCCGGCCGATCAGGCGCCCTTGCTCAAGGCGCTGGCGCGTGCACTCCAGGCGCGGGGCAGCCTGGTGCCGACCGAGCATGGCGGCCTGGCACTGGGCGGCGATGCGCGTGAAATCCTCAAAGGGCAGGCGCGGGTCGACGTGGTCCTGCCGCCGCTGCGCGAACGCGGCGGCAGCCGGCG
>NZ_KE148357.1:0-4849 GCF_000410615.1 Novosphingobium sp. B-7
CGCCACCAGCGCGGCGCGCGCGGCAGCCACGGCGGCATCAACGGCCGTATCGCCGGCCAGCGGCACTTGCGCCACGGTGGCGCCGGTGCTCGGGTCTTCCACATCGACCGCGCCGGTCGCGGGCAGGATATCGTCTCCCACCCGCAGGCGCAGGTCCGGCAGGGCAAGATCGGCAAAGCCGGGCTGCATCGTCATGAGGCGTTCAATTCCTGGTGCGTTTGCGGAAATCGCTCGGCGCCTCGCCGGTGAACTGGCGAAAGGCGCGGGTGAAATGGCTCTGGCTGGTAAAGCCCAGGCTTTCGGAAATGGCGGCGATGGAAAGGTCGCTCTGGTGCAGCATCTGCTGCGCCTTATCCAGGCGGGTCTTCATCACATACTGGTGCGGCGAAAGGCCGGTGGCCTTGCGGAACACGCGGCAGAAATGCGAGGGCGTCAGCCCCGCCACGGCCGACATTTCCTCCAGCGAATGCTGCGCTTCGGGCTTTTGCAGGATCGCGTTCATCACATGGTGGATGCGATAGGACGAGAACGAGGAAATCGGGATATCCTGCGCCGTCACCGAATTGGCGCCGCGCAGGATATGCGCTTTCAGCGCATTGACCAGCGCGCCGATATAGACCTCGCGCTCGGCGCTTTGCGGGGCATAGAGTTCGGACAAGACCTGCCGCGTCAACGCCGCGCCCAGCGGATCGGAAAAGGCAAAGCGCATGGTGCGGAACTGGTCGGCCGCCGGCGCGCGCTGCAACTGCTGCGACGACACGCTCAGCGTCACCACGTCGAGTTCGCCATCCACCAGCCAGCCGGTCTGCTGGCCCGATGGCACGATCGTGGCGCAGCCGGGCATCGAGGCATGCTCGCTCCACCCGCCGTTGAGCCAAGTGCGGTTGTGCTGCTGCCCGGCGATATGCATGGTATAAAGCGGCTCGGGCAGCGCGGGCACGGTGTAGGAGCCGACGAACTGGCGCCAGCGGCACAGCTGCCAGCCATCCTCGCGCGAGCCCAGCTGCATGTCAGGCCCCCGCCCCAGCGCATCGGAAATGATCGCCTCGTTGGTGCCCGCCGGATTGAAACGCGGCAATTCCTGCATCCCATCTCTCCCGCCTTGCGGTGCCGCCTGCTTCATCCTGCCACCAGCTTCACGTCCAGGTTCTTGAGCCCGTTGATGAAGTTGGAACGGAACCGGCGCGGGGCCGAAACCAGTTCGAACCCTTTGACCCGCTCCGCCAGCAGGCGAAACGCCACCCGCAATTGCATTTCGGCCAGCCGCGAACCGATGCACACGTGCTGGCCGCTGCCGAATGCCAGATGCTGGATATTTCCGCGCGTGATGTCAAAGGTGTCGGGATCGGCAAACACGCTTTCGTCGCGGTTGGCGGCGGTGTACCACAGCACCACCTTGTCGCCCTTGGCGATGGCCTGGCCGCCCAGCACGGTATCGGCGGTGGCGGTGCGGCGCATGTGCATCACCGGGCTGGCATGGCGCACCATTTCGCGCACCGCCGTGGCCAGGATCGCCGGATCATCGCGCACCATTTGCCATTGCGCAGGATGGGCGGCAAAGTTCACCACAGTGTGGCTCAACGAATTGCGCGTCGTCTCGTTGGCGCCGACCAGCGCCAGGATCATATTGCCCACGAAATCGCGGAACTGCACCGGCTGCCCGTTGATCTCGGCATTGGCGAGCAGCGTCGCCAGATCGGCGCCGGGCTGGTGGCGCCGCGTGTCGAACAGCGTCTGCATCAGGGCAAAGAAACTGCCGAGCACTTGCGCCATCTGCTCCGGGCTCTGGCGGAACTCGGGGTCATCCTCGCCGACAAAGGCGTTGGTCCAGTCATAAAGATCATGCCAGCCGATCTCGGGCGGCAGATCGAACAGCTCGCACAGCGTCATCAGCGGCAGGGGCGCGGAAAGCGCCTGAACCAGGTCAACCGGCTCGCCCAGCGGGATGGCGTCGAGCAGGGCGCGGCAGCGTTCGGTAATGCGCTCCTCGATCCCGGCCAGGCGGCCCGGCGCCACCGCCGGCATCATGAACTTGCGATACTGCGTGTGCACCGGCGGATCGATCGAGATGAAGGGAACGCCGATCGCGCTCTCCCCGGCCCCGGTCAGGCCCACCTCGTTTTCGTTGAAAATGCGGTGGCCGCCATTGGCATAGGCGGAAGAAAACAGCAGCGGCTGGCGCGATACCTCGACGATATCGGCATAGCGCAACACCGCCCAGAACCCCGGCCCGTCCGCTTCCGCATTCCAATAGACCGGCTCATCCGCGCGCACCTGGGCAAACAGGTCGTGCGGCACCCCGGCTACATAGAGATCGGGGTTCTTGAAATCGGGCCGGGTGCTGGTCGCTGTGGTCATGGCCGGGGTATCCTGCATCAGAACGTGACCCTGGCGCTGGCGCCGAACGTGCGCGGGGCCGATTGCACCAGGAAGTTGTAGGGGAAGCCCGCGCCGCGCAGATCGAGCCCATAGGCATAGGTGCGCGCGTTGAAGGCGTTCTTGATCCATGCCCGCAGTTGCAGGTTGGCGTGCTGCCAGGTGATCTGGCCGTTCACCTTGGCATTGGCGTCCTGCTGCAATTCGGCGTTGTTCTGCGCCGTGCCGGCAGCATTGGTCAGGTTGAACGGCGTGAAATACTGGTGCCCGGCATAGGCCACGTTGGGCGACAGCGTCACGCGATCGGGCCCATTGTCGAGCAGCACGATATCGGCGCCCAGTTGCGCGGTTACGTGCGGGGCAAACGGCAGGTCGTTGCCGGCGAGGTTAGTGCCCTGGAGCGTCAGTTCCTTGTACGTGGCATGCAGCAGGCCCACCGACCCGTTGATCGAAAAGCGCGTGCTGGGCGTCCAGGTAAACTCGCCTTCCGCGCCATAGATTTCCGACTTGGGCGCATTGACCAGGATCGAAACCGGGCCGGGGCGCGTGTCCTGCAACTGCTGGTTGGAATAGTCGTAATAGAATGCCGCGGTCGAGAACGACAGCGTACGGTCAAACAGCCGGCCCTTGAGCCCCACTTCATAGGCGTTGACGGTCTCGGGCTTGACGAAGTTGATCCCCGCCGAAGAGGTGTAGGAACCGCCGTTGAACGCGCCGGAGCGATAGCCGCGGTTATAGCTGACATAGCCGAGCAGCCCGCTGTCCCACTTGTAGCTGAGCGCGGCGCGGCCGGTGAAGGCGTTGTTATTGCCATTAAGGTTGTAGCGCGCGTTGGGATCATAGGCGCAGGTGCCCGGCCCGGTTGCGCATGGCACAGTCGTGGCCAGCGGCGTTTCGCCCGCGCCGAACCCGCCGGCAAAGAGATAGGCATAGCCATCGCGATAGCGCGCCTTGTCCGAAGTATAGCGCCCGCCGAGCGTCAGCGTGAGGTTGCGCGTCAGGCTGTAATCGCCCTGGGTGAACCCGGCGATGGAAAAGCGGCTCTGGCGGAAGTGCTGGAAAAAGCCGCCGTTCACCCCCGGCGCCAGCGCGCTGCCGATGTTGAAATCGTTGTCGGTGATCGTGCGGTCCCAGCCATAGAACACGCCCGCCACCAGCTTGAGCTTGTCAGACGAATAGTTGATCCGCGCCTCTTCGGCGAACTGGCGGAAATTGGATTTCCAGTTGATGAAGAGAATATCGGCCGGCGCGCCATCTGCATTCTGCCCCATGTCCAGGCTGCCACCATCGTATGACGTGATCGAGGTAAGCGTGACGGCGGGCGACAGTTCATAGGAAACGTTGGCGGCCACGCCCCAGGCGCGGGTGCGGAAATCGCCCAGGTTCTTTTCGTTCACCTCGAAGAAGCCCAGCCCGGTGCGGGCCGATTGCAGGCCGATCGTGCCTGCCCCAGTGGGATTGTCGCGCCCGGCATAGGCACGGATCTTGATGTCGAGGCCCGAACCGGTCGGCTTGATGCGCAGGGCCACGCGGCCCTGCAGGGTATCCTGGCTCATCGCATCGCGGCCGCCGGGATAGACATTGTGGATCTGCCCGTCACCCTTCACATAGTTGACCGCCGCGCGCAGGCCCACCTGGTCATCGGCCAGGGTGGTTTCGGCCGCACCCTGCGCCGTAAAGGTGTTGAAGTTGCCATAGCCCACTTCGGCATAGCCATTGCTGCCCGAAAGCGAGGGCGCGCGGGTGATGAAGTTGATCGCCCCGCCGGTGGTGTTGCGGCCAAACAGCGTGCCCTGCGGCCCGCGCAGCACTTCCACGCGATCGAGATCGAACAGGCCCATGCCATGGCTGGCGCGCGCGGCGAGATAGACGTCGTCCATATAGACGCCAACGGGAGAAACCTGGTTGGAATTGTATTCGTTGGCCACCGAAATGCCGCGCATCGAGAAATTGGGCTGCGCCGCGCCGAAATTGGTGCTGACCTGTAGATTGGGCACCGCCTGGGCCAGGTTGGCCGAATTGGTCACGCCCTTGGCCACCAGGCCCTGCGCCGAAACCGCCGAAATCGCCAGCGGCACGTCCATCACCGATTGCGCGCGGCGCTGCGCCGTCACCACGATTTCGCCAACGGCCGGCGCCGGCGTGGGTGCAGCATCCTGCGCGGCGGGGGCATCCTGGGCCAGCGCGACGCGCGGCGCGGCGGTGGCGGCGGCCAGCGCGGCAAGGCTGGCCAAGACGTGAAACTGCGCGCGGGCAGATGCCTTCATGATTCCTCTCCTCCCGTCCTGCTTGGGCCGGGTCATTCTTGTTGTTGGCGTGAAGACAGCGGCACCATGCCAGTGCCGGGGCCGCCGTCCTCATTTGCCTGTTCTAGCCGCGCGGCGCGGCACTGGCTTTAGTCGTGGTTGTCGCCGATTTGTGCATTTCCTGCTCTGCGCTTGCCTGATCGCGCGTGGAGCGGCTTGTCGGTGGG
>NZ_KE148357.1:4987-8228 GCF_000410615.1 Novosphingobium sp. B-7
CTGACCTATGCTGCACTCGAGGCTGCAGCAAACCAGGGCGCGCAGGCGCTGCGCCGGCTGGGCCTGGCGCGCGGAGACGTGATCGCGGTCATGCTGCACAACACGGCCGAGGTGTTCACCATTGGCTGGGCGGCAGAGCGCAGCGGGCTTTATCTTACCAGCATCTCCACCCGGCTCAGCCCGGCAGACGCAGCCTATATCGTGGCCGACAGCGGCGCCAAGCTGCTGGTCGTGGCCGATGCCTTGGCCCCGCTGGCAGCGCAGGTGGCGCGGTTGCTCGCCGCGCAGGGCACGGCGGTTACCGTGCTGCTGACCGGCGCGGGCGGCAATGGCCTGCCCGGCTGGGCGCCACTGGCCGCGGCCATGCCCGATGCCCCGGTGGGTGATGAAAGCCCGGGCACCGACATGCTCTATTCCTCGGGCACCACGGGGCGGCCCAAGGGGGTCAAGCCGGCCTTGCCCGATGGCGCGCTGGGCGATCCCACGCCGCTGGTGAACATGGGGCAGGCGCTTTATGGCATGGCGGCCGACACCGTCTATCTCTCCACCTCGCCGCTCTATCATGCCGCGCCGCTGCGCTGGGCGATGACGATCCACCGCCTGGGCGGCACCGTGGTGGTGATGGACAAGTTCGATGCCCTGGCCGCGCTCGCCCTGGTGGAGCGCTGGCGCGTGACCCATGGCACCTGGGTACCCACGCATTTCGTGCGCCTGCTCAAGCTCGATCCGGCGCAGCGCGCGCAGCCCGATCTGTCATCGCTGCGCGCGGCGATCCATGCCGGGGCGCCCTGCCCGGTGGCAGTCAAGCAGGCGATGATCGATTGGTGGGGGCCAATCGTGCACGAATACTATTCGGGCACCGAAACCTGCGGGATCACCGCGCTCAGCGCCGCCGAATGGCTCAGCCATCCCGGATCAGTGGGCCGCGCCGTGCTGGGCGAAGTGCATATCCTTGACGATGATGGCCACGAACTGCCCATCGGCACGCCGGGCAATGTCTATTTCGCCAATGGCCCGGCCTTTGCCTATCACAACGATCCGGCCAAGACCGCCGCCGCGCTTTCGCCCCAGGGCTGGGCGACGCTGGGCGATATCGGCTATCTCGATGCCGATGGGTTCCTCTATCTGACCGATCGCAAGCATTTCATGATCATCTCGGGCGGGGTCAACATCTATCCGCAAGAGATCGAAAACCTGCTGATCGGCCATGATGCCGTGGCCGACGTCGCCGTGGTCGGCGCACCCGACGCCGATCTGGGCGAAGTGGCCGTCGCCGTGATCCAGCCGGCGCCAGGCGTGGTGGCCGACGATGCCCTGGCCGCCAGCATCACCGCCTTTGCCCGTGCCGGCCTGGGCGCGATCAAGACGCCCAAGCGCATCCTGTTTCGCGACACTCTCCCGCGCGAACCCACCGGCAAGCTGATGAAAGCCAGCCTGATCGCCGAATTGCGCGCCGCCGCGCCGCCAAACCCGCGTTAGGCGTGGTCACCGGCCGTGGCGCGTGCCTGTTCGGCGAGGATATTGCGCGTCGCGGCCCAGTAATGCCACGCGGCCCAAAGGCCGGTGGGGGCCAGGATCAGCAGCGCAATGCGCAGTGATGCGGCATCGGCGCCATGGCCACCGGCCATATGGTCGCTGACCAGGCCGACGAACTGCGGCGCGATCACCAGGTTGGCGATATTGGCCATGAGCAGCGTGAGCGCACAGGCCGTGGCGCGCATCTGCGCCGGCACCACGTTCTGCAACAGGCCAAACGAAGGGCCGATGTAGAAATACATCGCCGGCACGAACAGCCACAGACACAGCTTGGCCACGCCCAGGTCATGCGTCCAGAAGATGAAGAACGATGGCACGGTGATCACCGCCACCACCACTGCCATCAGGATCAGCACGCGGCGCGGATCGGCCATGGCCTTGCTGGCCATCAGCACGGCCGTGGCCACGGTTGCCAGGCTGCCGGCGATCAGGTGCATCGGCCCCAGGATTTCTCCCGCCTGGCCCGCCGTCAGGCCATAGGCGCGCTGGAGATAGGTGGGCGTCCACCACATCAGGCCCCAGCCCCACAGCGCCGTCACCGCGCCGCCCATCATCAGGTGCATGGTGGCGCGCTGGCGCAGCAGGAACGCCAGCGCGCGCCACAAGGGCAGGCGCGGCGCGGCAGGTGCGGCATCGGCTGCACGCGGCGCATCCATCGCCCCGCGGCGCGGCTCGCGCACGGTCAGGAAAATCAGCGCCGCCAGCACCACGCCGGGCACGCCCAGCGCCAGGAACGCATGGCGCCAGCCATAGAGATCGGCGACACGCCCGGCCACGTCCGCGCCGATCCACGCCCCCAGGCACGAACCCAGGGCATAGACGGTCAGCGCCGCCGGTCGCTGCGCGGGCCGGAAATAGTCTGCCAGCATCGAGGTGGATGGCGGGGTGCCACCGCTTTCGCCAATGCCCACGCCAATGCGCGCCAGCAGCATCTGCCCGAACGTGGCCGACAGCCCGGTCAGGATGGTCAGGCCAGACCACAGCAGCAGCGCGCCGGAAATGATGTTGCGCCGGTTGAAGCGGTCGGCCAGCGCCGACACCGGAATGCCGATCGTCACATAGAACAGCGCTAGCGCCACGCCGGTGAGCAGGGCCACGCCCGAATCGGTCAGCTTGAGATCGAGCCGGATCGATTCCATCACCGTGGTAATGACATAGCGATCGGCAATGTTCATCGCATAGACCAGCGACAGCAGCACCAGCACATACCATTGCCGGGCCGATGCCACAGGCGCAGGCCCGCGCGCGCCGATCACGGGCGGAACCGGGGCCAGCATTGCCTCACCATCGCGCATTGTCTTTTCTCCCCGGCCACTGGCTCTGTTCTCGTTCGCCCAGCATGGCAAAACCCGAATGTATCGCAATTCCGTCACCCCCGGCTTGACCCGGGGTCCCGCTTTCTTGCCTTCCCGCAGGAACAGGCAGCGGGATCCCGGGTCAAGCCCGGGATGACGAGATCAATGCGATACAATCCAGTCTCTTGTGCCTAATCCTTTCACCTTCGCCGGGTCATGCCGGCGTATCTACCCTTGCCGCCACCTCGCACCAGCGCGCGATCAGGCCATCGGCCAGGCTCGCCGGCACCAGCGCGTCGCAGCGATCGGGCGCCACCACGTTAAGGCGCAAGGCCACATGCGCGATCACCGTGGCCGCCGTGCAGCCGGGCGCAAACGCGGGATTTTCGGCATCGAACACGCCATCGTGC
>NZ_KE148358.1:0-3958 GCF_000410615.1 Novosphingobium sp. B-7
CCTGGGCAGCGGCGGCGGCATCGCGCCAGCGGGCAAAGACCAGCCGCGCCTCGGCCACGCGGATCTTGTCAGACACGGCGCGATAGCGCTCGGCCGCACGGGCCTGGCGGCGCAGCGCGGCAATCTGGCCATCGAGCCTGGCCATGAGGTCTTCCAGCCGTGCCAGATTGGCCTCGGTCGCGCGCAGCTTCTGTTCGGCATCGCGCCGGCGCACGTGCAGGCCGGCAATGCCTGCTGCTTCTTCCAGCATCATCCGCCGCTCGGCCGGCTTGGCGGCGATGACTGCGGCAATGCGCCCCTGGCTGACCAGTGCCGGGCTATGCGCGCCGGTGGCGGCATCGGCAAAGATCAGCCCCACGTCCTTGGCGCGCACATCGCGGCCGTTGACGCGATAGGCGGAACCGGCGCCGCGCTCGATCCGCCGCACCACTTCCAGTTCGCCGCCCCACTGGTCGTCAGGGTCGGTCTGGGCGGTCAGGGCCACTTCGGCAAAGGCGCGGGCCGGTCGGCTGGTGCTGCCGGCAAAGATCACGTCGTCCATGCCCGCGCCGCGCATGGCCTTGGCCGAAGCCTCCCCCATGACCCAGCGCAGCGCTTCCAGCAGGTTGGACTTCCCGCAGCCGTTGGGGCCGACCACGCCGGTCAGCCCCGGTTCGATGCGCAGTTCGGCCGGTTCGACAAAGCTCTTGAAGCCCGAAAGCTTCAACCGCTGGAAATGCATCGCCCCGGCCCCCCTGGCCCCATCCCCGGAACGGGGATCAGCGCGCGCCGGCGCGCTGCAGGATCGGCTCGAGCTGTTCCCAGGTGGCCACGTCCACGTTCTTGCCGTTGACGATGAAGGTGGGCGTGCCGCTGATAGTGTACTTGTCACCGGCGGTCTGGGTATCGCTGGCCAGCGCCTCGGCAGTCTTGGAATTGGCGAGGCAGGCCATCGCCTGATCGCGCGCAATGCCGCGGGCGCCGAAGAAATCGATCAGGCCGCCCTTGTCGGCCATCACGCCGAACATCTGCGCGGGCGGCAGGTTCATCGCCTGGATTTCCTTGGCGGCGGGCTGCAGCTTGGCAAAGATGTCCTTCTGGTTGGCATAGACCTGCTGGGTCAGCGCAAAGAAGCTGTCCGGCGAGCCGCAGTGCGTCAGCATGGCCATCGTCGTGTCGAACGGATCACGCACGAAATTGCGGAATTCCAGGCTGACGCGGCCGCTGTTGACATAGGTGTCACGCAGCTTGGGGAAGCCCTTTTCCTCGAACTCGGCGCAGTGCGGGCAGGTGAGCGAGCCGAACTCGATCAGCTTGATCGGCGCGTCGGGATTGCCCATCACATAGCCGCCATCGGCATTCTTGCTGACCACATCGCTCCAGGCCTTGCCGGCGGGCGGGGCCACGGTGGGCAGGGCAGCGGCAGACTGGGCGGCCGGGCCGCCGGCATCGTCCTTCTTGCCGCAGGCAGCAAGACCCAGGGTTAGCGGCAGGGCCAGAAGCGCAAGGCGTGTGGTGGCAAATTTCATCACAGGTTTTCCCGTTGCATGGGGCGGTAAAGGGAGGGGGGTGCCGATCAGTTGATACGCGCTTCAAGCTGCGGCTTGAGCGCGGCCCAGCTGGCCGTGCCGGCCAGCGGCAAGCCGTTGATCATGAAGGCCGGCGTGCCTTCGACATAGTCCTTTTCGGCGGCGTCCTTGGTGCCGGCGGCCAGGCGGTTGGCCAGGCCTTCGTCAGCGAGGCAGCGATCGGCCGCGGTACGGCTGACCCCGCGCGAGGCCATCATGTCATAGAACTTGAAATCGCTGGCGATGGCGCGGGTGCGGCTGGCCAGCGGGCCGGTGATCCAGCGCTGGCGCTGGGCCGGGCTGGCGGTCATTTCCAGGCCGATCCAATCGTCCTGGCGCGTCAGGAACATCAGGTGCGTCTGCCAGAACTGTGCGGGCGGCACGCAGTGGGTGAGCAGCGCCACGGTCAGGTCGATCGGGTCGCGCACGAAATTGCGCACCTCGATCGAACCCTTGCCGGGCGCGATGAAGCCCAGGCGCAACTGGGCATCGGCTTCCTGGGTGAAATGGGCGCAGTGCGGACAGGTATAGCTGATGTATTCCACCAGCTTGACCGGGGCATTGGGGTTGCCGAGCAGGAAACTGTCGCGCGCGGTGCGCACCACGGTCTGGTTCCAGTTGCGGCCAGCGGGTGCGGCGGGCGCCTTTTTCGGCGGAGCAGCCTGGGCCGGATTGGCCACCAGCGTGGCAAGCGCGGCGGCAAGCGAAAGGGCCATGGCCCTGGCAGTGGAACGAAGTGTCGTGGTCACGTTCGGAATGGTCACTTGCGGATATCCCTGTTGTCCCGGTTTGGCTTTGGTTCTGGTTTGGCGCTGGCTTCGCCCAGCGAGCGGGCGAGCGATTCCAGCACGGCCCGCAGTTCCGGGTCTCCCACGGCGCGCAGGCTGTCGCCCAGGTCCATCGGCACCGGTTTCAACGTCGGCGGCGCCAGCGGCGCAGGGCCTGTCGGGCGTGGCGCCTGAACCACGCCTTGACGCAGCTTGACCTTGGCCACGGCGCGATAGCCGAAGAAGCGGTTCACCCGCTCGATGATCTCGGGCACCACGTGCTGGATCAGCGGGGCATGGGCGGGGGTTACCACCAGTTGCAGGATGCCGTCGGCCTTTTCGCCCGGGGCAAAGCGGATCGATTCGGGCATGCAATGGCGGGCATGGGCCGTGCCGACGATTTCGGGCCAGCGGGTCACGACCGAGCTTTGCACAAAGCCGAAGCGGCGAAACGCGGTGCGGCCGATCGCCGGCATCAAGTCGGCAATCTGCCGTGCCTCTCCGCCGCGCTTGCGCTCAAAGCCCTTGGGCGCGGCCTTGCTCGCTGCCGCGTTGGCTGGCTTGGCGGCCGGCTTGGCGGCACCCTTTCGGGCAGGGCGGGGTTTGGCCTGATCGCTTTCCATGATGGCGCCTGCCATGCCATAGCGGCGCCATGCAAGCCAGTGGCCATCCTGACGATTTCCCCGCCCAACGTGATGAAACCGCAAGCGTGCCGGCCAGCCATGGCGTGGCCGCGGCCCTGCTGGCCTGGTACGATGCCCATGCGCGGGTGCTGCCCTGGCGCAGCCGGCCGGGAACGCCAGCCCCCGATCCCTACCGCGTGTGGTTGTCGGAAGTGATGCTGCAGCAGACCACCGTGGCAGCGGTCGGCCCCTATTTCGAGAAATTCACCCGCACCTGGCCCACCGTGCATGATCTGGCCGCCGCCGACGACGCGGCGGTCATGGCGGCCTGGGCGGGGCTGGGCTATTATGCCCGCGCGCGCAATCTGCTGGCCTGCGCGCGCGCGGTTTCCGCGCTGGGCGCTTTTCCCGATACCGAGGAGGGCCTGCGCGCGCTGCCGGGCCTTGGCGCCTATACCGCAGCGGCAGTGGCGGCGATCGCGTTTGGCCGGCATGCCGTAGTGGTCGATGCCAATGTCGAACGGGTCGTGGCACGGCTTTTTGCCATCGATGTGCCGCTGCCCGCTGCACGCCCGGCCATTCGCGCGGCCACCGCCACCATCACGCCCACGGCGCGCGCGGGTGATTTCGCCCAGGCGATGATGGACCTGGGCGCCACGATCTGCACGGTCAAGGCGCCGCGCTGCCTGTTGTGCCCACTGCGCGGCGCCTGCCAGGCAGAGGCGGAAGGCCGGGCCGAGGCGCTGCCGGTCAAGGCGCCCAAGAAAGCCAAGCCGCAACGCCAGGGACACGCGTTCTGGATCGAACGGGTCGATGCCGATGGCCAGGCGCAGGTGCTGGTGGTGACGCGGCCGGGCAAGGGCATGCTGGGCGGCATGCGGGCGCTGCCCGACGATGGCTGGAGCGCGCGGGCCGATGGTGATGGCCAGCCGCCGGTGGCCGGAACCTGGCGATCCGCCGGAGTGGTGCGCCATGCCTTTACCCATTTCGATCTCGATCTGCATTTGCTGGTAGGCGCAGG
>NZ_KE148358.1:3968-5688 GCF_000410615.1 Novosphingobium sp. B-7
AATATCCCCGGCGCCCACATTCCCGGTGCGCAGTGGTGGCCCCGCAGCGACATGGAAAATGCCGGGTTGCCAACGGTTTTTGCCAAGGCGGCGCGCCTGGCATTGGCCGGTGCGCACGAAGGGTGAAAGCGCCACGCGCGCAACGATGAACAGGCGTCTAGGAAAGGTTTGGCTGCAATGCACGATCGCATGACACTTCCGCAAACCCCGGCGCTCAGCCGTCGTGGCCTGCTGGGCGGGGCAGGGCTGCTCGGCGGGGGCCTGTTGTTGCAGCGCTGGGCCCATGCCGCGCCCACCGATCCGCGCCTGCCGGCAATCACCGGGCTGCTCGACGACTATGTCAGCAGCGGCAAGCTGGCCGGCGCGGTTGCCACGCTGGGCTGGGGCGATGCCCCGCCCGAGGTGGTGGCGCGCGGCACTGGCACGCGCGGCGACGCCCGGCCGCTGGATGAAAACGCCTTGTTCCGCATCTATTCGATGACCAAGCCGATCACCGGCATGGCCGCGATGATCCTGATCGATGAGGGCAAACTTGGCCTCGACCAGCCGATCGCCGATTTCCTGCCGGCCTATGCCCACATGAACGTGCTGGTCGATCCGGCCGGCCCGGTGGACAAGGTGGTGCCGGCAACCGCACCGATCACCGTGCGCCAGCTGCTGACGCACACGGCCGGGCTTGGCTATACCATTATCCAGACCGGCCCGATCCGCGATGCCTATGCCGCGGCCGGCATCATGCCCTATCGCGCCACCCGCGTGCCGCTGCCGGGCTTTGGCGAAGTGCATACCGCGCCCAGCCTGGCTGCCTTTGCCGACAATCTCGCCCGCCTTCCCCTGGTCTATCAGCCGGGCACGCGCTGGTCCTATTCGGTGGCGCTCGATCTCATGGGCCGGATCATCGAACTGGCTTCCGGGCAAGAGTTCAGCGCCTTCCTGAAAGCGCGTTTCTTCGATCCGCTGGGCATGGACAGCACCACGTTCCAGCTGGCCCCGGCCGATGTGCCGCGCTTCACCACCAACTATGTCGTGGCCGATGGCCGCCTGCTGCCGATCGATGGCGCGACCAATTCGGTCTATCTCGATCCGCCGGCCTTTCCGTTTGGCGGCGCAGGCCTGATCAGTTCGCCGCGCGATTATGACCGGTTCCTGGCCATGCTGCTGGGCGGCGGGGTGTTTGCCGGCAAGCGGGTGATGAGCCAGCGGGCGGTCGACATGGGCACCAGCAACCTGTTGCCGCCCGGCGCCAGTACTGCAGGTACGTGGATTGCCGGCCATGGCTTTGGCGCGGGCGGCCGCGTTGGCCTTGGCGATTCGGCGGGCACCTATGGCTGGTCGGGCGCGGCTGGCACGATCGGCTTCATCAGCAAGGTGGGCGGCGTGCGGGCCGGGTTCTTTGCCCAGTTCATGCCCAGCACAGCCTATCCGTTCGATACTGCATTCCCCCAGGCCGTGCGCAGCGATGTGCGCGCGCGGCTGCTGGCCCAGCACAAGGTTGCCGCATGACCACTACCGACACGCTGGCCCGCACGTTGGCCCGCGCGCTGCCGCCGATTGCCTATGCCGGCAATCCGCTGGACCGGGCCGATGCCGTGCGCACCGATCCCGCGCGGCTGGCTGCGGTGCAGGCTGCGCCCGATGCGCAGTTGCTGGTGCTTGATGGCCTGGCGCCGGCGTTCGGCGCCGATGGTGGATTGACCTGGGCGCCGCTTCAATCCGCGCC
>NZ_KE148358.1:5774-9724 GCF_000410615.1 Novosphingobium sp. B-7
CCGCCGCGCCGGATCTGGGCGGTAGCACGGCTCCCGCCGCGCCCAATCTGCGCGCCCTGCTCGATGCCATGCCGGCGCGCGATCTGGCAATCTATGGCGGCGCGCGCAGCCCGGTCGATTGGCACGCGCGCCACCGCTTTTGCGCGCGCTGTGGCCATGCCACGCAGGCGGCCAAGGGCGGCTGGCAGCGCTCATGCAGCAATGCGGACTGCGGCGCCGATCACTTTCCGCGCGTCGATCCGGTCACGATCATGCTGGTCGAACATGACGGGCGCCTCTTGCTGGGGCGCCAGCCACGCTTTCCCGCCGGGCGCTATTCCGCGCTGGCCGGCTTTGTCGAGCCGGGCGAAACGGTGGAAGAAGCCGTGGCACGCGAAGTGCTGGAGGAAGCCGGCGTGCGCGTGCGCGACGTGCGCTATGTCGCCAGCCAGCCCTGGCCCTATCCCTCGTCGCTGATGATCGCCTGCCATGCCGTGGCCGATGATCCCACCATCACTATTGATCAGAACGAGTTGGAAGACGCGCGCTGGTTCACCCGCGAAGAAGTCAGCGCCGCGCTGGAGGGCCGGCCCGATGCGCCGTTCGGGGCGCCGACCCATACGGCGGTGGCGCGGCACCTGCTGGAATGGTGGATGGCGCACAGGGGCTGAACCGGCGTTGGCTGAACCGGCGTTGCGCATGCCCGCGCCGCTCGGGTTTCCAACGCCCCACAAATTCGCTATCGGCCCGTGCCATGACGACCGATAGCCCCGTTGCCGCCCAGACGCTGTTCGCTGCCTATGCCGGCGTGATCGATGCCGCGCTCGATGCCCTTGTCGCCAAGGGCGCGCTGCCCGCCGGCCTGCCGCGCGGCGCCGTCACGTGCGAACCGCCGCGCGATGCCGCGCATGGCGATCTGGCCACCAATGCGGCGATGGTCCTGGCCAAGCCCGCTGGCACCAACCCGCGCGCGCTGGCCGCGCTCATGGTAGAGGAACTCGCCGCCCATCCGCGCGTCGTCAGCGCCGAGATCGCCGGGCCGGGCTTCATCAACCTGCGCCTGGCCGATGCCGCGTGGACCGACGAGCTGGCCCTGATCGGCCAGGCCGCAAACAGCTATGGCCGCTCTACCCTGGGCGGTGGCAGCACGGTGAACGTCGAATATGTCTCGGCCAATCCCACCGGGCCGATGCACATGGGCCATTGCCGCGGCGCGGTGGTGGGCGATGCCCTCGCGGCCCTGCTCGAATTTGCCGGGCATAAGGTGATCAAGGAATATTACGTCAACGATGCCGGCGCGCAGGTCGATGTGCTCGCCCGCTCGGCGCACGTGCGCTATCGTGAGGCGCTGGGCGAAGACGTTGGCGGCATTCCCGAAGGCCTCTATCCGGGTGAATACCTGATCCCGCTGGGCCAGGCCCTCGCGGCCGAATTTGGTGATCGCTATGTCACCGCGCCCGAAAGCGAATGGCTGGTGCTGTTCCGCCAAAAGG
Organism: Novosphingobium sp. B-7; assembly: GCF_000410615.1. NCBI lineage: Bacteria > Pseudomonadati > Pseudomonadota > Alphaproteobacteria > Sphingomonadales > Sphingomonadaceae > Novosphingobium > Novosphingobium sp. B-7. The sequence goes on from NZ_KE148358.1 coordinate 7,247, forward strand.
CGGTGGCCGCGATGCTGGTGATGATCAAGGAAGACCTCGCCAAGCTCGGCATCGTCCACGATCTCTTCTCGTCCGAGGCGGAACTGCAGGCCGCCGGCAAGCCCGAGGCGGCCGAAGCCTGGCTGCGCGCGCACGATCTGGTCTATGACGGCCATCTCGAAGCGCCCAAGGGCAAGACGCCCGAAGACTGGGAACCGGTCGAGCTGCCGCTGTTCCGCTCCACGCGGTTTGGCGATGACCAGGATCGCCCGATCAAGAAGTCGGACGGCAGCTGGACCTATTTCGGCGCCGACCTGGCCTACCACTTCCAGAAGGCGGAAACCGCCGACGCACTGGTGGATATCTGGGGCGCGGACCATGCCGGCACGGTCAAGCGGATCAAGGCCGCCGTTGCCGCGCTGACCGGGGCAGAAGGCGCGAGCCCCAAGCCGTTTGAAGTCAAACTGGTGCAGATGGTCCAGCTGTTGCGCGATGGCCAGCCGGTCAAGATGTCGAAGCGCGCGGGCAATTTCGTGACGCTGGCCGATGTGGTCGAGGAAGTGGGCAAGGACGTGGTGCGCTTCACCATGCTGACCCGCAAGCCCGATGCGCAGATGGACTTTGACTTTGCCAAGGTGGTGGAAGCGTCGAAGGACAATCCGGTGTTCTATGTGCAATATGCCCATGCCCGGATTTCTTCCACCCTGCGCAAGGGCGCCGAACTGGGCTGGGCGCCCAGCGCTGCCCATCTCGCGCTGCTGGGCCAGGAAGAACTCGCCGTGATCAAGCAGGCCGCGCAGTTCCCGCGCATGGTGGAAGGCGCCGCAGTTGCGCGCGAGCCGCATCGCATCGCGTTTTTCCTCTATGATCTGGCTGCCGCGTTCCACGCCTATTGGAACGTAGGCAACGACAAGCCGGAAAAGCGCTTCATTGTGGCACAGGACCAGTCCCTGACCGAGGCGCGCCTTTTCCTGGCCGCGCAAATCGGGCAGGTATTGAAGAACGGGCTGGCCATCTTGGGGGTTGAGGCCGCGCAGGAGCTTTGAAGGCAATGGTGAACGGGGATCAGCATGACAACGCCGCGATCGGCGAAAATGGCCAGGGCACCGGCGCGCAGGCGCTGGACCTGGGCAGCGAAGAACGCCTGCCCTGGCTGGAAAGCGCCGACGATGTCGATCTGGAAGAGGAAGGCCCCGACAACGGGCGCCTGATCGGCTTTGGCGTGCTGGCGCTGATCCTGCTCGCCGCGATCGTCGGGGCGATCTACTGGGCCACGCACCGCAACGCCGCCCCGGCCGCTGCCGATGGCAGCCTGATCGAGGCGAGCAAGGAACCCTACAAGGTTGCGCCCAAGGATCCGGGCGGCAAGACGTTCCAGGGCACTGGCGATTCCAGCTTCAAGGTCAGCGAAGGCGAACGCCCGACTGCGGCCCTTGCTGCCAAGGACGCGCCGGCGCCCGCGGCCAGCCCATCCGCCACGGCCAAGCCGGCAGACAAGCCCGCTGAAAAGGCCGCGCCCGCCGCTGCGCCGGTCAGCGGCGTGGGCGTGCAGGTTGGCGCGTTTTCGAGCCAGGCCCTGGCCGAAGCCGGGTGGAACAAGCTGGTCGTCGCGCATGAAAGCCTCAAGGGCGTCAGCCATCGCATCATCGCCGGCAAGGCCGATATCGGCACGGTCTATCGCCTTCAGGCCGTGCCCGGCGACGCGAGCGCTGCCAATTCGCTGTGCAACACGCTGCAGGGCGAAGGGGTGAAGTGCCAGGTCAAGCACTGATCTGCCTGACAGCCTGACCCCGGATGGCTTCATCCGGGGAATGCGGAAATGCGGATGGGGCGGCAAGGCCTGCGTGGCTTGTCAAAGGCACCGAATTGCGGGAAAGCTTCTCCGATGCTTCCAGCCATTTTCGGCCTTTCCGGCCCCGTTCTCACCGCCGACGAGCGCGCCTTTTTCCAGGACGCCGATCCTGCCGGCTACATCCTGTTCGGCCGCAATGTCGAATCGCGCGAACAGCTGCGAGAGTTGACCGATTCGCTGCGTGACCTGCACGGGCGCGACCGGCTGCTGATCTCGATCGATCAGGAAGGTGGCCGCGTCGCGCGGATGAAGCCGCCGGTCTGGGTTCCCTATCCCGCTGGCGAGGCGTTCGACCGGCTCTATGACGTGGCGCCCGCGAGCGCGATCGAGGCGGCGCGCGCCAATGCGCAAGCCTTGGGCATCGATCTGGCCGAAGCTGGCATCAGCGTGGATTGCCTGCCGCTGCTCGATGTGCGGCAGCCCGGCGCGCACGACGTGATCGGCGATCGCGCCCTGGGCAAGGAACCGCAGCGCGTGGCAGCCCTGGGCCGCGCGACGCTCGATGGCCTGGCGCGGGCCGGGGTGATGGGCGTGATCAAGCACATGCCCGGCCACGGCCGCGCCATGGCCGACAGCCACAAGGAACTGCCCACGGTCACCGCCGGGGAAGACGAACTGGCCGCCGATCTCGCCCCGTTCCAGGCCCT
>NZ_KE148358.1:9933-10169 GCF_000410615.1 Novosphingobium sp. B-7
TGTGACATTGCGCTCAATTGCTGGGCCAGGATGCCCGACATGATCGGCATCGCGCAATCCCTGGCGCCGATGAGCGCCCAGACTGCCGCGCGGCTGGACCGCGCCCTGGCGCCTACCGCTGCCGCCGCCGTCCCGCGCGACGTGGCCTTGCAGGCAGAGCTTTTCGCTCGGCGCGACACGCTGCTGGCCCTGGCCTGATCCGGCATGGCCGAGGGGGCAGAGCCGCAGGACGACGC
>NZ_KE148358.1:10493-14573 GCF_000410615.1 Novosphingobium sp. B-7
CTGCAACTGCGCCTGCAGCGGCTGGGCGCCATGCGCGAGGCGGGCGCCCGGCTGATGGCGCGCGATCGGCTGGGGCGCGACGTGTTCACGCGCGGCGCGCCGGAAGGGATTACCCTGGCCCGCCGGTCGCTGTGGCAGGCCGATCTGTTTGGCCTGATCCAGGCCTATGGCCAGATCCAGCACCGCAACCGGCCGGTGGTGCACATGGTGCGCGAGCGTCTGGTCATGACGCTCGACGCCGCGCTCGCCCGCATCTCCGCGCTGCTCGGCACCAGCCTGGAATGGCGCGATCTGCGCGCCTTCCTGCCGCCAATGGCGATCAACGGCGCGGCCGATCGGCAATTGGCGCGATCGGCCCTGGCGTCGAGTTTTCTGGCGGCGCTGGAACTGGCCAAGCAAGGGCGGGTGGAACTGGTGCAGGACGAATGCTTTGGCCCGCTGTTGATCCGGCCGCTGCAGGGCGCCAGGCCATGAGCGCGCCCGACGATCTGGTACGCGCGGTGGAAGCCACGCTGTTTGCCGCGCAGGAACCCCTGCGTGCTGATGAGATTTCGCGCCATCTGGGCGGGGCAGACGTGCGCGCGGCGCTGGCCCTGCTGGCAGAGCACTATGCCCCGCGCGGGGTGCATCTGGTGGAGCGCGGCGGGCGCTGGCATTTCCAGACCGCGCCCGATCTGGCGCATCTGCTGCGGCGGGAAAAGGAAGAAGTGCGCCGCCTGTCGCGCGCGGCGACCGAGGCCCTGGCGATCATCGCCTATCACGAGCCGGTCAGCCGGGCCGAGATCGAGGCGATCCGCGGCGTGCAGACCGCCAAGGGCACGCTCGATGTGTTGATGGAAGCGGGCTGGGTGCGCATGGCCGGTCGGCGCGAGGTGCCGGGCCGCCCCACCATCTATGCCACCACGCCGCAGTTCCTCAGCCATTTCGGTCTTGCCAGCCGGGCAGATCTGCCTGGCATTGGCGAGTTGCGCGCCGCCGGCTTGCTCGATCCGGTGGACGAAGCCTATGCCGTGCTCACCGGCAACCGGGAGGAGGCCGGGCAAGAGGATGCCGACGCGCCAGACGAACCGGGCGAGGCGGACTAAACGACAAGAATCGGCTTTGCCCGCTGGCGAAGTGCGGGAACATCCCCTATCTGGGCAGGCAAAGGAGAATTTGAAATGGGTGGCCTTTCTCTACCGCACCTGATCATTCTGGCGCTGGTCGTGCTGATTTTGTTCGGGCGTGGCCGCATTTCTGAAATGATGGGCGATTTCGGCAAGGGTATCAAAAGCTTCAAGCAGGGCATGAACGAGGAAGCCAATCCTCCGGTCACGCCGCCGCCGGCCCAGATCCAGCAGACCCCGCCGGTTCCCCCCGTTGCGCCGCAAGCGCCGGTTCACCCCGCGCCGGTCCAGCAGCCGGGCGATCATCCGCAGGGGCCGCAGGCCTGATCGGCCCGATAACGCAGGGCTGACCATCGATGTTCGATATTGCGCCGTCCGAATTGCTGCTGGTCGTCATCGTGGCGATCGTGGTGATCGGGCCCAAGGATCTGCCGCTCGCACTGCGCACCGCCGGCCGTTGGATCGGCAAGATGCGCCGTGTTTCCAACCACTTTCGCGCCGGTATCGAAACCATGATCCGCGAGGCGGAACTGGCTGACATGGAAAAGAAGTGGCAGGAGCAGAACGCGCAGATCATGGCGCAAAGCGCGGCTGCGAGCGCGGCGGAAACGCCCCACGCCGCCACCGCCGAAGCGCCGGCTCATCCGGTCGATCCGGTGCTTGCGCCCCATGCGCCGACCGATCCCGCGCCGCTTCCGCCGCCGCCTGAAAAGTTGCTGCCGGTGGAAAGCAGGGGCGAGCGTCCGCGCGGTCCGCAGCCGGCCGATGAAGGCCATGCGGCAGTGGCGCCTGCCGTTCACCCCCACACCGAGCCTGGCCAACCGTGATCCAGATACGCGATATCGATGAAACCCAGGCCCCGCTGCTCGATCACTTGATCGAGTTGCGCACCCGCCTGTTGCGCTGTGTCTATGCCTTGGCGCTGACCTCGGCGATCAGCTATTACTTTGTCGACGCCATCCTGGCGATCCTGGTCCACCCGCTCAGCCTGGCATTTCCGGCTGGGCATGGGCGGCTGATCTATACCAAGCTCTATTCGGCGTTCTTCGTGAACCTGAAAGTGGCGCTGTTTTCCGGTTTCCTGCTCAGCTTCCCGGTGGTCGCCAACCAGCTGTGGGCGTTTGTCGCGCCCGGGCTCTATGCCCGGGAAAAGCGCGCATTCCTGCCGTTCCTGATCGCCACGCCGATCCTGTTCGGGATGGGCGCCAGTTTGGCCTATTTCGTGGTCATGCCCACGGCGTTCAAATGGTTCGTCGGGTTCCAGGGCAACAAAGGCGGCCTGCAACTAGAAGCATTGCCGGGGATCGAGGAATATCTCGCGCTGGTGATGCAGTTCATCCTGGCGTTCGGCGTGTCGTTCCTGCTGCCGGTGCTGCTGATGCTGCTCAACCGCGCGGGCATCGTCAGCCGTGATGCGCTGGTCAAGGCGCGGCGCTATGTGATCGTGGGCATCGTGGCGCTGGCGGCGCTGATCACCCCGCCTGACGTGGTGTCGCAGCTGATGCTGGCGATCCCGCTGCTGATCCTGTTCGAAGGCACGCTGATCGTCATGCGCTTTGTCGAAAAGGCCGATGCCGAGGAAAAGGCCCGCCTGGCGGCCGAAGAAGCCGCGGCAGAGGCGGCCCAGGCAGCGGCTGATGCCGCCGCAGCGGCCCAGCAGGCCGCCGGCAATCCTACGCAATTGCTGCCCTGACCTGGCTATGCGGTGGGGGCCATCACTGGCCCCCACCGCCTGCGCAGTCTTGAGGGAAATTGCATGCGCGGCCGAATTTTTCCGCTGCCCGCATGGCCGTGCCCGGGTGCGAGGGGAGAACACCATCAAGGCTTGGCAACGCAGCGCCGGGATGAGGGGGGAACCCGGCGCCTTCCGCGTCGCGCCATCTAACGGCTCTCAGCCTTTTTGGTTTCCATCCTTTTTGGCCGCCCCGTTTTCGGCATCATCCGGCCACACTTTGCCGCCACCCACCCAGGTTTCGCGCACGCGGGTGTGGCGGATGGCATCGGCCGTGGCGGTCAGCGGATCGGTATCGACTAGGATGAAATCGGCGCGCAGGCCCGGTGCCAGGCGGCCAAACCGACCTTCGGCAAAGCCGGCATAGGCGCCACCGGTGGTATAGGCGGCCAGCGCCTGCACGGGTGAGACCTTTTCCTGCGGCTGCCAGCCACCGGCCGGTTGGCCATCCGGGCCCTCGCGGCTGATTGCAGCCGCGATCCCGGCAAAGGGATCGGGCGCTTCCACCGGCGCATCCGAACCGAACGCGAGCCGGGCGCCTGCCTTGGCGATCGATTGCCAGGCATAGGCCCCGGCCAGCCGCTGCGGCCCAAGGCGCGCTTCGGCCATCACGCGATCGGAGGTTTCGTGCACCGGCTGCATCGACGCGATCACGCCGTTGCGGCCAAAGCGGGCGATATCGGCCGGATCGACGATCTGGGCATGTTCCACCCGCCAGCGGCGATCGCCTTTATAGGTGGCGGAAAGATCCTCGATGCTGGACAGCACGGCGGCATTGGCCGCGTCGCCGATGGCATGGACCGCCACCTGGAACCCGTCCATCGCCGCCCGGCTCATCAGGTTACCCAACTGGGTATCGGTCATGCGCGGCAACCCGCGCGTGTTGGGCGCATCGGCATAGGGCGCCTTGAGCCAGGCCCCGCGCGAGCCCAGCGCGCCATCCATGAACAGCTTTACCCCGCCCATACGCAGCCTGTCGGCATAGAGCCACGGCGTCGGCTCACCCCCGGCGATCAAGGCCATCTGGTCGATGCCCATGGCATAGGCCATGATCCGCACATAGAGCTGGTTCTTGTCACCAGCGCGGCGGAAGGCCTGCCAGTCTTCGATGCTGGTGCCCATGTCGGCCACGGCCGTCACGCCGCGCTGGAACAGGATCGACTGCGCCTTGGCCAGCGCGGCATCGCGGTCGGCGGCGCGCGGCGCGGGCAGGCGCGGCGTCAACAGGCCCATCGCCGCATC
>NZ_KE148359.1:0-4462 GCF_000410615.1 Novosphingobium sp. B-7
GGCGGTCTGGATCGAATTGCCGGGGCAGGGGCAGGGCGCCTATCGCGTCCGCCTGGCCCAGGCGGCTGATCCGTCCCCGCGCTTTCCGCATAGCTGGGCCGTGATCGACCGGCATGGCGGCGCCGTGCTTGGCCTGGCCAATGTAGCGCAGGGCGGGCCGATGGACGTGCTGCTCAAGTGGCTGCACCCGTTGCACGACGGCTCTGCCGCCGGGCTGCCGTTGCGCATGCTGGTGGTCGCGGCCGGGCTGGTGCCGGCCGCGCTCTATGTCACCGGGCTGTGGCGCTGGTGGCTCAGGCGCCGCCCTGCGTTGCGGCCTTGATCAGGGCGGCGGCATCTGCCCCGGTCCAATCGAAGGCGCCCACCACGCGGCCCACTTCCTTGCCTTTCGCGTCATAGACCACGGTCGTGGGCAAGACGCCGGTGCCATAGTGGAACGACAGGTCGTTGTCGGGGTCGAGCAGCATCTGCACATGGGCCAGGCCATGCTCGGCCTTGAAGCCCTTGACCTTGTCGACCTGCCCGGTGGTATCCTGCGAGACGGTCAGCACGCGCAGGCCACCGGCAGCCAGCTTGTCCAGCGTGGGCATTTCCACCACGCAGGGGCCGCACCAGGTGGCCCACAGATTGATCAGCACGGGCTTGCCGGCCAGGTCTTTGGCGCTGATCTTGCCGCCTTCGGGCGTGGCCAAGGCAAAGGCCGGCATGGCCGATCCCTTGTGGCTGAGATCAACCTTGCCGGCAGCCGGCGCTGCCTCGCCACCGTCAGCAGAGGTGGCGGCGGCGCTGGACGGTTGCGCCGGCGGGTTTGCTTGCCTATCGCAGCCGCCAAGCGTGGCTGCGGCCAGCGCACCCAGAATCAACGGCAGATAGGGCGGACGAGCGGACATGAGTGGCAATTCGGGCTCCAACCAGATGTGGGGCGGGCGTTTCGCCGCCGGCCCTTCGGCCATCATGCGCGAGATTAACGCCTCGATCCCGTTCGACAAGGCGCTGTGGCGCCAGGATATCGCCGCGTCAAAGGCCCATGTGGACATGTTGGCCACCCAAGGCATCGTGGAAGCGCAGGATGCCGCGCTGATCGCCCAGGGGCTGGACCAGGTGGCGGGCGAATACGAAGCCAATGGCGTGCCCGAAGACTGGGACCTTGAAGACATCCACATGACCACCGAAAGCCGGCTGGCCGAACTGATCGGCCCGGCGGCGGGCCGCCTGCATACCGCGCGCAGCCGCAACGATCAGGTTGCCACCGATTTTCGCCTGTGGGTGCGCGATGCGATCGACCAGGTCGATTCGGGCCTGCTCGCCTTGCAGACCGCGCTGGTGGCGCGCGCCGGCGAGCATGCCGGCTCGATCATGCCCGGCTTCACCCATCTGCAGACCGCGCAGCCGGTAACGCTGGGCCACCACCTCATGGCCTATTACGAGATGATCGGCCGCGATCGCTCGCGCTTCGCCGATGCTCGCGCGCGCATGAACCGCTCGCCGCTGGGCGCGGCGGCGCTCGCCGGTACCGGCTTTCCGATCGACCGTTTCCGCACGGCGCAAGCGCTGGGTTTCGACGGGCCGACCGACAACAGCCTCGATTCTGTATCCGACCGCGATTTCGCCCTGGATTACCTGATGGCCGCCGCGCAGTGCTCGCTGCACCTCTCGCGCCTGGCCGAGGAATTCATCATCTGGGCCAGCCAGCCCTTTGGCTTCGTTGCCCTGCCCGACAGCCTGTCGACCGGCAGTTCGATCATGCCACAGAAGAAGAATCCCGATGCGGCCGAACTGGTGCGCGGCCATTCGGGCCGGATCGTCGGCTGCCTCACCGCACTGATGATCACCATGAAGGGGCTGCCGCTGGCCTATTCCAAGGACATGCAGGACGACAAGCCGCCGGTGTTCGAGGCAGCCAGCCTGCTGGCGCTGTCGATCGCGGCGATGACCGGCATGGTAGCCGAGGCGCGTTTCCGCACCGATCGCATGCGGGGCGCTGCCGAACTGGGCTATGCCACGGCGACGGACCTGGCCGACTGGCTGGTGCGTCAGGCCAATATTCCTTTCCGTGAGGCGCACCACATCACCGGCAGCGCGGTGAAACTGGCCGAAAGCCGGGGAATCGCCCTCGATCAGCTGCCGCTGGAGGATCTCAAGGCCATCGATGCGCGTATCGATGATCGCGTCTATGCCGCGCTTTCGGTCGAAGCATCGGTGGCGGCGCGTTGCAGCCATGGCGGAACCGCCCCGGCCGAGGTAAGGAAGCGTGTGGCCCAGGCGCGTGCAGCGCTTGGCCTGGAGGAGTAATCGCTTGATCCGCCCCACTGCCCCCAAAGCCGCTGGCATTGTGCTCGTTGGTCTTGCTGCCCTGGCCCTTGCCGGGTGCGGCAACAAACGCGAGCTGAAACCGGCGCCGGGGCACGGCCTGCCGCCCGCGCCCTATGGCCGGGAGCAGAGCCGCGGGGCGGACGCGCTGTTGAAAGCGCCGATCCAGGCCAAGCCCGATCGCAACGTGGAATTGCGCAGCCGCTCGCAAGAGCGCGAAGACGACCCGTTCGATCTGCCGCCCGAAGAATAACGCGTTTTCAACGATCATTCTCGAGAGTTTCGATGGACCACTTTCACCAGGTGAACGGCGTGCTGCACGCCGAAGATATTGCCCTGCCCATGCTGGCCGATGCCGTAGGCACGCCGCTCTATGTCTATTCGCGCGCCACGCTGACGCGCCACGCCCGCGTGTTCCGCGATGCGCTGGCGGTCCTGCCGCGCGTCAAGCTGGCCTTTGCCGTCAAGTCCAATCCCAACCTTGCCGTGCTCAAGGTCCTGGCCGCCGAAGGCTATGGCGCCGACGTGGTTTCGGGCGGTGAGATGGAGCGCGCCCTGGCAGCCGGCATGGCGGCCGAGGGCATCGTCTTTTCCGGGGTGGGCAAGACCCACGCCGAACTGGCCCGCGCGCTGGAGGCGGGCATCGGCCAGTTCAACCTGGAAAGCGAGGAAGAGGGCCTGGAACTGGCGGAAATCGCCGTCCGCCTGGGCAAGACCGCGGCCTGCGCGCTGCGCGTCAACCCGGATGTCGATGCCGGCACGCATGGCAAGATTTCCACCGGCAAGGCGGAAAACAAGTTCGGCGTGCCGTATGATCGCGCTGCGGCGATCTATGCCCGGCTGGCGACCACGCCGGGCCTGACCATGCGCGGCCTGGCGCTGCATATCGGCAGCCAGCTGTCGCGGCTCGATCCGCTGGAGGCAGCCTTTACCAAGATCGGCCAGCTGATGCAGGCGATCCGCGCGGCGGGCCATGCCGTGACGCACATCGATTTCGGCGGCGGCGTGGGCGTGCCCTACAAGGCCGGGGAAGTCTTTCCCCAGCCCGAAGACTATGCCGCGATGGTGGCCCGCGTAACGCAGGGCTGGGACATTACCGCGATGTTCGAACCCGGCCGCGTGATCACCGGCAACACCGGCGTGCTGATGACGCGGGTGGTGCGGGTGAAGGAAGGCGTCGGCGCCCCGTGGGTGGTCGTCGACGCGGCCATGAACGATCTGGCGCGCCCGGCGCTCTATGATGCCTGGCACGATTTCGCCGCGGTGGCGCCGAATGGCGAAACGATGGAGGCCAATATCGTTGGCCCGATCTGCGAATCGAGCGACACCTTTGCCATGGGCCGCACGATCGATGCCGTGGCGCGGGGCGATCTGGCCGTGTTCCGCACGGCTGGCGCCTATGGCGCGACGATGGCCAACACCTACAATTCGCGGCCCCTCGTGCCCGAAGTGATGGTGGATGGCACGAAGTGGGCGGTGGTGGCCGACCGGATCGAGCCAGCCACGATCCTGGCGGCCGAACGCGTGCCCGAATGGCTGGCCTGACGCCATGCCTGTGACCCGCTAAGCCGCTGTCATGAGCCTGCCCGCGCTGCCCCTGTTCCACCGTATCGCCGGCCAGCCGGTGATCGTGCTGGGCCATGGCGATGCGGCGCAGGCCAAGGCGCGGCTGGTGGAGCGTGCTGGCGGCCAGGTGGTGGATGATCTTGCCCACGGCATCGATATCGGCGCGCGGCTGGCGTTCATCGCCCATGACAGTGCCGATGCCTGCATGGCCGATGCCCTGCGCGCGCGGGGCGCCGGCTTGCTGGTCAATGTGGTGGATCGCCCGGCGCTGTGCGATTTCACCACGCCGTCGCTGATCGATCGCAGCCCGGTGGTGGTGGCTGTCGGCACGGCGGGTGCGTCGGCGGGGCTGGCCAAGCACGTGCGGCTGCGGCTGGAACGCGCGCTGCCCCAGGGGCTGGGCGCGCTGGCCAATGCGCTCTTTGCCGCGCGCGATGCCTTGCGCGCGCGCTTTCCCGATGGCGCCGATCGGCGCCGCGCGCTTGATGGCGCCCTGGCAGAGGGCGGCCCGCTCGATCCGATGGTGGAGCATGCACCCGCCGCGGTGGAGGAATGGCTGGCAGGGGCGGCCGAAGTAGCGGGAGGG
>NZ_KE148359.1:4472-14224 GCF_000410615.1 Novosphingobium sp. B-7
GGCACCATGTCATCGTGCTGCGCTCGGACGATCCGGAAGACCTTACCCTGCGCGAGGCGCGCCTTCTGGGCATGGCCGATGCCGTGGTGGCCGATGCCGCCGTGCCGCTGGCTATCCTGGTGCGCGCACGCGCCGATGCGCAACGCCTGCCGCCCGGTGCAGCGTTGCCCTGTGGCCTGACCGTGGAACTGCGCCTGCCCGGCTAATCAGCCCTTGGGCGCTGCTAGGTGAAAGTTCATCCAGCAGCTGGCGATCGGTACGGCGCGGTCGCTCTGCCAGGCTTCCACCCGCACATTGGCCACGCGCCGCCCGGCGCGCACCACCTGGCCTATGGCGTAGACCGGCTGTGGCAGCCCGGCGCGCAGGTATTCGATCGAGATGTTGATCGGCTTCATCCGCTGGTTCACCCCGTTCCGCGCCAGATGGACAGAGAGGGCAGCAAACCCGGCCATTTCCAGCAGCCCGCCAATCGCGCCGCCGTGCAGAAATCCGGGGCGCCCTTCCGAATGGGCGCCAAACTGCATGGTGACGATCGGGCTGCCGTCTTCGTCCGCCGCCAGGGTCATGCCCATGGCCAGGGCAAAGGGCGGCAGGGTGAACAGGACGCTGCCATCGCGTTGGCCCTCGCTCATTCGCTGTCTCCCAGCACCATGAAGATGGCGGCAGCGTGGGCCAGCGGATCGGCCATATCCCCATCGTGGGCCAGCGCCCGCACGAATGCCAAGTCGCCGCGCAACTGATAGCATTCCGCCCGCGCGATCACGCTGCGCCCCGGTACGGCTGCCCGGACATAGTCGATGCGCAGGTCCAGCGTGACATGGGGGACGAAGCATCCCCGCCGCGTCCAGATCGCCATCGATGTGCAATTGTCGAACAGGCTGATGATCGGGCCAGAGGCCAGCACGCCATTGTTGCCCGCTCCCACCAGATCCTCGCGCCAGGGCAATTCGGCTTCGAACCAGTCGGGACCATGGTCGCCATAGCGCATGCCGAGAAAGCCGCCGTGGCCCAGCTTGCTCAGCAGTTCGCCCGCCACTGCCGGATCAAAGGGGCCCTGCTTGCGCCAGGTGAAAGGTTCGTGTTCTGCCATCGCTGTTCCTTGCCGCAATGTCGACCGGGGTTCAACCGATTGGTTAAATCACAGCACCCCGCCGGCCAGCGTGTCGATCGCGGCCTGCAGGATCAGCGCGGCGGCATGCGAATCGATGCGCTGGGCGCGCTTGGCCCGGCTGAAATCCTGCTCGATCATCGTGCGCTCGGCCGCCTGCGTCGACCAGCGCTCGTCCCACATCAGAATGGGCAGGCCCAGGTCTTCCAGGTTGCGCGCCATGGCGCGGGCTGATTGGCTGCGCGGACCGTTGCTGCCATCCATGTTGAGCGGCAGGCCGATGACCAGGCCCTTGACCCCGCGCTGCGCGATGATGTCAGCCAAGGCTGCCTTGTCCTGGGCAAACTTGCGGCGGATCACGGTCTGCCCGGCGGTGGCAAAGTGCCAGCCGGCATCGCACAGCGCCACGCCGATGGTCTTGGTGCCAGGGTCAAGCCCCATCAGCACCCCGCCCATCGGCAGGGCGGCGCGCAGGTCGGCGACATTTTGGGTGATCATTGAGTTCCTCCGTCCCGGGCCTGGTGCCACGCGGCGCTGCGACGCAGGGCATCGGCGCGCAGATTGGCCCAGAACAGCGGGATATCGTAGACATGGTAGGTGTTGCCCGGCAGCACGAACAGCCCGATGTGCGGCGGCGGCCCGATCAGCAATAGTCCGCGCGCATCGCACCGCGCCGGCACGAGGCCAGCCACCAGCGGCCCGGCGCGCTCTGTCTCACTGTCGTTTGCATCGGGCAGCAGCGTGCCGCGGTTGGCCTTGCGCGTGGCAACGCCGCCTTGCGTGCCGGTCAGCGGATTGACGCAGATGAGCGGGCCCTGGCCGGGCGCGTGATCCGGCCAGCGGTGATAGGCGCCGATCAGCAGGGTGGGATCGGCCGGTTCGGCAAAGCTGAGCCAGCCGACCAGGCATCCTGCCTGATCGGGCGTCGTGCACGGGGCAAAGCCGGTTTCCGCCGCAGCCGTTGCCGCCACGATGGGCCAGCCGATGGCATAGGCTGCCACCACGCGTCGCGCCACCGGGCGTCCCTGCACACTATCGTGCAGCAGGCGGGCCACGGCCCACGCGCCCTGGCTGTGGCCGGCGATGATGATCGGCGTCTGCGGGGGCAGGGCCGCCAGGAACGCGGCAAAGGCCGCGTGAATGTCTGCATAGGCCAGGTCCATCGCCCGCTGGCGATCGGCACCGTCGGTCAGGAAGGCACCCAACGCGGCCTGGCGATAGCGCGGCACCCATACTGGCCCTACCGCGTTGAACGCGCTGGCCGTGGCCGCCACCAGAATGTTGGCGCGCCGCTGCGAATCGATATCGGCCAGCGGCGCATTCCAGTGGTTGCGGCTGAGATAGGTGGTCGAATGCACGAAGAACACTGCCGTGTCCCCGCTGGGCGGGGCGGGCGTGCCCGGCGGCAGCCACTGTGCCGGGTCATTGGCCATGCCGGGCCGCGCCAGCCACATCGCAGGATCGGCATAGGCATTGGGCGCTGGCGGTGCGCCCGGCTCGAACGCGTGGATGGGCGCAAAGGCATAGCGCGAGATTTCTGCCGAGCACTGGCGCAACACGCCAAGGCACAGCAAGGCCAGCACCACGAACAGCGCGCCGGCCTGAACCACGCGCTTGATCACCATGGCATCATGTGGCCAGCGCGGGGGTTTCGCCCGGGGCAGTTTCGTCCCGCTCATCGTCGTTGCGCTCGGCCTGCCGTTCCAGGGCGATCTTGATCATCGCCACGATCGGATCGGCCAGCGCCAGGCCCAGGATGCCGAACAGCACGCCAAAGATCAGCTGCGCGCCCAGCACCATCGCCGGGGCAAGGTCGGCGGTCTTCTTGGCCACCATCGGCACGATGATGTTGCCATCCACCGTCTGCACCACGAGGTAGACGATAATGCAGTAGATCCCCATGTCGGTGCCGCCCGAAAAGCCCACCAGCACCATCAGCAGCCCCGAGAGCGGCGCGCCGATATTGGGCAGGAACACCAGCAGCCCGGTCAGAATGCCCAGCAACGCCGACATCGGCACGCCATAGACGGCCAGCAGCAGCCAGGTTGCCAGGCCTTCGGTAAACATGCCGATCATGCGCCCGAACAGCAGCATGCGCAGCGACTTGCCCATGCGTTGCAGCGTCACCTGGAAATGCGGGCGGCGATCGAGCGGGAACAGCCAGGCAAAGCCGCGCCGATAGATGTCCGGCTCCAGCACGAAATAGATGCCCAGGATCACGATCAGGAAAAACGTGGTGAACCCACCGAAAATTCCCCCCAGCGCCTGCGTGACGGGGCCGACGCCGCCGATCACCTGCTCGGCGATCTTGGAGACGTCAGCCTGGCCCACGTTGATGCCATGGCCGTGCAGCCAGGTCAGCGTGCGCTGGGCCTGGCCCTGGATGATATGCGGAAACTGCGCCGCCTGTGCCGCGATCTGGTTGCCGGCAAAATAGCCGAGCCATACCAGGAAACCGACCGCCGCCAGCAGCACCAGCGCGATCCGCAGCGCGCGCGGGCCGGGCAGAATCCGGCCGAGCAGGCGTTGCCCACCCTCGATCAGCGAGGCAAACACCACCCCGCCAAAGATCACCAGCAGCGGCTGTGCCAGGAATACCGCCAGCACGACAAGCGCAGCGATCCCGATCCACACAAAGGCCTTCTTGGCCTCCTGGCGAACCGTATGGTCAGTAATGTCGGTGGGGCCAGGCGCGTTCGCCTTGGTCGTGCCGCCGGGCGGCGGGTTGGCGGAGACAGAAATGGTGTCGGCAGAATCGGACATCGCGCGCAAGCTACCCCCGCAGCAAGAGTTCAGGAAGCCGGAACGAATTGTGGCAGCCCCTGTTCCGCGCGCAGGCTGGTTCCACCGCGGCCGTGGCGCAGCGCATGCCACCAGGTCGCCGGATTCCACGTTTCGCTGCCATCCAGGGAAACCGTCACAAACTCGGCCCGGCCACCCACGTCGGCCAGCGGCACTGGGCCACCCAGGCCCTTGAGCGCCAGCGGTTCGCGGCTGTCGGCGGAATGATCGCGGTTGTCGCCCATCAGGAAGACATGGCCGGCCGGCACCGTCACCTCGGCATAGTCATCGAGCGGCTGCTGCTCATGGTCGATGATGCGATAGGTCGCGCCATTGGGCAGCGTCTCGCGCAGGATCGGCAGCTCGCAGAATTGCCGGCCCATCGCATCGCGAAAGCGCAAGCCGGGAAAATCGGTGGGATCGCACGGTTCGTTGGCATCGACCGGCAGATCGAGCGGCGCTTCCACCACCTGCGGCACGGGGCGGCCATTGAGGATGATCTGGCCATGGACCACGGCAATGCGGTCACCTGGCAGGGCGACGACCCGCTTGATATAGTCCTCGTTGCTGCCGCGCGGCACCACGATCACGATATCGCCATACTGCGGCGTTGCCGGGAACAGCCGCACCGACGAGCGCGGCAGCACGTGGAACGATGGCGATACCCACGACCAGCCATAGGGATACTTGGAACCCACCAGCCGATCGCCCACCAGCAGGTTGGGCATCATCGACATCGACGGGATGTAGAACGGCTTGGCCAGCAGGCTGTGGAACACCAGGACAGCCAGCAGCATGCCAATCAGGCCGCGCAGTTCCGCCCACCAGTTGACGCGCGCGGGCCGGGCTTCGGCCTGTTCCGGCGGCAGGCCGGTAACGCCGTCGCTCATGCCGTTTCTCCTTCGCCCGAGTGGCCAAGGTCCAGCGCAATGGCCTCGATCACCACGAAGGCCTGAGCCCAGGGATGGTCATCGGTCATCGTCAGGTGCACCACCGCCTTGTGGCCGGGCGGGGTGATCGCGGCCAGCCGTGCCGCCGCGCCGCCGGTCAGCGCCAGGGTCGGCGCCCCCGAGGGTGCGTTGACCACGCCGATGTCCTTCATGAACACCCCAGCCTTGAAGCCGGTGCCCACCGCCTTGGAATAGGCTTCCTTGGCGGCGAAGCGCTTGGCCAGGGTGCCGGCGCGGGTATAGGGCCGGCGCGCTGCCTTGGCCTGCTCCACCGGGGTGAAAACCCGCTCGACAAAGCGATCGCCGAACCGCTCCAGCGATTGCTGGATGCGCTCGATATTGCACAAGTCGGAACCCAGGCCGATGATCATGCGGGGTCTTCCTTCCAGCCGCGTGGCGGGTTCAGCGCACTTCGTCCATCAGCGTGCGCATGCGCCGCACGGCCGCGTCCAGACCCACGAAGATCGCCTCGCCGATCAGGTAATGGCCGATGTTGAGTTCGGCCAGCTGCGGGATGGCGGCCACGGGCTGCACGTTGTCATAGGTCAGGCCATGGCCGGCATGGGGTTCGATGCCGTTCTTGGCGGCCAGCGCGGCCATGTCGGCCAGGCGCTTGAGCTCGACGGCGCGGGCCTCGCCCTCGGCATGGGCATATTCGCCGGTGTGCAGTTCCACCACCGGCGCGCCCAGCTTGATCGCCGCCTCGATCTGTCGCGCGTCCGGCGCGATGAACAGGCTGACGCGGATGCCGGCATCAGCCAGGCGCGACACGATCGGCGCCAGGCGGTTGTGCTGCCCGGCGGCATCGAGCCCGCCCTCGGTCGTGCGTTCCTCGCGGCGCTCGGGCACGATGCAGCAGGCATGGGGCTTGTGGCGCAGGGCAATCGCCAGCATTTCGTCGGTCGCGGCCATTTCCAGGTTCAGCGGCAGGTTGGTCGCCGCCTGGATGCGTGCCAGGTCCTCGTCGCGAATATGGCGGCGGTCCTCGCGCAGATGGGCCGTGATCCCGTCACCGCCCACGTCGGCCACGATCTGCGCGGCGCGAACCGGATCGGGATGGTCACCGCCGCGCGCATTGCGGATGGTGGCCACGTGATCGATGTTGACGCCCAGCCGCAGCCGGGCGGGCGTGAACAATTCGCTCACCGCCATATTCTCCTGTCTTACGGTTGTGCCCGGCTGCCGGGCTTGATC
This sequence comes from Novosphingobium sp. B-7, assembly GCF_000410615.1. NCBI lineage: Bacteria > Pseudomonadati > Pseudomonadota > Alphaproteobacteria > Sphingomonadales > Sphingomonadaceae > Novosphingobium > Novosphingobium sp. B-7. Next base: position 10,506 of record NZ_KE148359.1, read on the forward strand.
GCGGGCACAGCGGCCAGCGCGGGCGGCAGTTCATCGGGTGCATAGGTCGGGAAATTGAGGGAGACGAGCGGATAGAACGGCACGCCCAGGTCCACCGCGCCGGCCGACCTGTCGACCAGCGCCGCCTCGGCGATCACCACGCCGCCGGCTTCTTCCACGGCCTTGATCGCTTCGCGGCTGGACAGGCCAGTGGTGACGACGTCTTCGACCATCAGCACCTTTTCGCCCGGCGTCAGGGTAAACCCGCGGCGCAGTTCGAACGTGCCGGTTGGCCGTTCCACGAACACCGCTTCCACGCCCAGCGCGCGGCCCATTTCGTGGCCGATGATCACCCCGCCCATGGCCGGGGCCACCACCTTGGCGATCTGCTGGCGCAAATCGCGCGGCAGCTTGGCCGCGAGCGCACTGGCTAGGCGCGAGGCGCGCATCGGGTCCATCAGCACGCGCGCGCATTGCAGATAATGGGCGCTGTGGCGGCCCGAAGAGAGCAGGAAATGCCCTTCAAGCAAGGCCTGGCTGGCACGGAATTCGGAAAGGATGTCTTCTTCCTGCATGGCTCTGGTTCGCTGGTCCTGCCTGTTCGCCGTCTTGGCGTGCTGGGGTTTGCCATGTGCCATGGGCGCTGGCGCGGCACGGGGCAAGGGTTTTTCGCCCAGTGGCAGGCCTGCGGCGGGCGGGCTTGAACCAAGGGGCAATGCTTTCCTGTCGCCTTGGTGAACGTCTCAACTTGTGGCTCAGGACAAGGCCGCGTATAGCCGGGTGCAATCGAGGGAATTACAATCAGTGCACGCAGACCTCGAAACTGGCGTGTACGCGGGGAAGAGCGGAACAAGCGACGATGAGTCCAATCGAATTCGTCCGCCATGCGGGCACAGCGTTTCGGACCGCCGGTCATGTCCTGGCAGGCATTGCAGCAACAACCGCAGCCGCGGCGCCTTCGCTGGCGCTGGCTGCCGCCACTTATGTCCCGGCCAAGCCGGTGCCCGGCAAGGGGCAACCCGTTCCGGGTGGCTGGACCTTCCAGGACCAGTATTCGCCGATCGGCCAGGAAGCGCTGAAAATGCACGATTACCTGCTGATGCCGGTAATCACGGTCATTGTCCTGCTGGTCCTGTTCCTGCTCATCGCGGTGATGGCCAAGTTCAACCGCCGCGCCAACCCGGTGGCCTCCAAGACCAGCCACAACACCTTGATCGAGGTGATCTGGACCCTGGTTCCCGTACTGGTCCTGGTGGTGATCGCGGTCCCCTCGATTCGCCTGCTCGCCCACCAGTACGAGCCTGCGCCCAAGGGCGCGCTGACCGTCAAGGTCACCGGCTATCAGTGGTACTGGGGCTACACCTATCCCGACAATGGCGGGTTCGAGGTGATCTCCAACATGCTGCCGCCGGCCGAGGCCATCAAGCGCGGCGAGCCGCCGCAGCTTGCCGCCGACAACCGCATGGTCGTGCCGGCCGGGGTGCCGATTCGCCTGCAGACCACCGGGTCTGACGTGATCCACTCGTTCTCCGTGCCCTCGCTCTGGTTCAAGCTGGATGCCGTTCCGGGCCGGATCAACGAGAAGGTGATGATGATCAACAAGCCCGGCGTCTATTACGGCCAGTGCTCCGAACTGTGCGGCGCGCGCCACGGCTACATGCCGATCGTGGTCGAAGCCGTGACCAAGCCCCAGTTCGACGCCTGGATCAAGAGCCAGGGCGGTACGGTGGGCGGCGCAGCCGCTCCGGCCGCCTGAACGACAATCGGAAAGAGGATCGCCCGATATGGCCACCATTCCCGCCGATCATGAAAGTTTTGATGCGCACCACGACCATGCGCATGATCACGATCACAAGCCCAGCTTCTTTGCGCGCTGGTTCATGTCCACCAACCACAAGGACATCGGCACGCTCTACCTGATTTTCGCGGTCTTCGCCGGCGTTGTCGGCGGCGCGATCTCGGGCATCATGCGCGCCGAACTGGCGCATCCCGGCATCCAGTACCTCGGGTTCTGGACCAGGTTCGTCGGCGGTGATGGCGCCGATCTCAACCAGACGCTGCACATGTGGAACGTGCTGATCACGGCGCACGGCCTGATCATGGTGTTCTTCATGGTCATGCCGGCGCTGATCGGCGGGTTCGGCAACTGGTTCGTGCCGATCATGATCGGCGCGCCCGACATGGCCTTCCCGCGTATGAACAACATTTCGTTCTGGCTGACCTTCTCGGGCTTCTGCTCGCTGATGATCTCGCCGTTCATGCCCGGGGGCACTGGCCATGGCGCGGGCACCGGCTGGACGGTCTATGCACCGCTTTCCACATCGGGCTCGGTCGGTCCGGCGGTCGATTTCGCGATCTTCTCGCTGCACCTGGCCGGGGCTGGCTCGATTCTCGGGGCCGTGAACTTCATCACCACCATTTTCAACATGCGCGCGCCGGGCATGACCCTGCACAAGATGCCGCTGTTCGTGTGGTCGGTTCTCGTCACCGCGTTCCTGCTGCTGCTCGCCCTGCCGGTGCTGGCCGCAGCCATCACCATGCTGATCACCGACCGCAACTTCGGCACGACGTTCTTCGATCCGGCCGGCGGCGGTGACCCGATCCTCTACCAGCACCTGTTCTGGTTCTTCGGCCACCCCGAAGTCTATATCATGATCCTGCCGGGCTTCGGCATCATCAGCCAGATCATCTCGACCTTCTCGCGCAAGCCGGTGTTCGGCTATCTCGGCATGGCCTATGCCATGGTCGCCATCGGCTTGGTCGGGTTCATCGTGTGGGCCCACCACATGTACACCACCGGCCTCGACGTGAACACGAAGATGTATTTCACGGCCGCGACGATGGTCATCGCCGTGCCCACCGGGATCAAGATCTTCTCGTGGATCGCCACGATGTGGGGCGGGTCGATCGAGTTCAAGTCGCCCATGGTCTGGGCCATCGGCTTCATCTTCCTGTTCACCGTGGGTGGCGTCACCGGCGTGGTGCTTGCCAACGGCGGCATCGACGACAATCTCCAGGATACCTACTACGTCGTCGCCCACTTCCACTACGTGCTGTCGCTCGGCGCGGTCACGTCGCTCTTTGCCGGGTTCTTCTACTGGTTCCCTAAGATGAGCGGCCGCATGCACTCCGAGTTCCTCAGCCACCTGCAGTTCTGGGTGTTCTTCGTCGGCGTGAACCTGATCTTCTTCCCGATGCACTTCCTGGGCGTGCAGGGCATGCCGCGCCGCTATCCCGATTACGCTCCCGCGTTCGAGTACTGGAACCACATCGCCACGATCGGCTACATGATCATGGCCGTGTCGATCGTGATTTTCCTGGTGAACATCATCTACGCCTTCGTCGCCGGCAAGAAGGCTGCGCCGAACTATTGGGGTGAAGGCGCCACGACGCTGGAATGGACTCTGTCCAGCCCGCCGCCGTTCCACCAGTTCGAAACGCTGCCGGTGATCGAGGATACCCCGCATCACTGATCGCCACAGGGCGAGTGCAATTGATCAAACCCCGCAGCGCAAGCTGCGGGGTTTTTTCGTTTCTTTTTGCGCAGTCTGAACGGGAAGGGCGCCGGAAACGGCGAATCACAACGGTGATTCTCCCGGCATGTTTCGCTTCAGCCATGGTAAAATGCAGAAAAATTTCGCGCCAAAACGCCCATGACACCGGGGTTTTACGGTCAGTCTGCGCCCCTGTGGAAAAATGGCCGTTGACGGTTGGGTGAGCCGTCCATATATGCCGCTTCA
>NZ_KE148360.1:0-15489 GCF_000410615.1 Novosphingobium sp. B-7
TGGCAATGGCGCCGATGAAATTGCCATGGGCCAGGCTTTCCACCTTGAGCTGGCTGAGCGCGACGAGCGTGCCCGCCAGGCCGAACACCGGCGAAAGATCGGCCGCCTGCGCCAGGGTGCGTGCGGCGGTGGTGGCGCGGCGCAGGCGCGCGCGGCGCCAGGTTTCATGCTGTTCGACCAGCCCGTCGAGCGAGCGAGTACGCACCAGCGCGCTGGTGGCGGAATCAAATTCGCGATCGGCCAGGCGGCGCGGGTTGGCCCGGATCACCCCATCGCGGCGGATCAGCGCCACCTCGTGCGCGAGTTCGGAACGCATCGCCGCGGCATTGAAGCCAGGGCGCAGCAGCCCCGCCACCGCGCGCACCGCTACAAGGCTGTCATGCCAACCACAGCGCAGCACGGTGCCGACCAGCGTGCCGCCAACAACGATCACGGCCGATTGGGCATCCAGCAGGTGGGTTAAATCCATGGGCCTTGGTCTTTCGCGAAATCCTGGCACGAAGAACGGCAGCGCGCGCGCGGGTTTCAGGGGGGCGGCAGCCCGGCTTGCCGCCTTTCGGCAAAGCCTTGCCGTGCCTGGCGGGGTGGCCTGCAACCGTGGTGCCAGATTCCGGGCCATTGGCGCACTTGGCACGTCCCTTGCTGAACCACCGGCATCATTCGTCTGCCCAAGGAAAGCGAGAGCACCGCCGATGAGCCAGAGTGCATCATCCGACAGCCTGTTCGGCATCCATGGCGCCGCGCTGGAACTGCGCGCCACGCGCCTGGGGCTGCTGTCCTCCAACATCGCCAATGCCGCAACGCCCGGCTACAAGGCGCGCGACATCGATTTCGGGGCCGCGCTCAAGGCGCGCCTGGCCGGTGCCAGCGAAAGCCAGGCCGAAGCCGGCGCGGCGCTCTATCGGGTGCCGGTGATGCCCAGCCTGGATGGCAATACGGTGGAAATGGCCACCGAACAGACCGCCTTTGCCGAAAACGCGGTGGGCTATTCCGCCACGCTGGAATTCATCCGCGGCCGCGTGGGCGAAGTGACCCGCGCGCTCAAGGGCGAATGACCATGGCGGGCAACGGCAACACCCCCCTCACCCTGTTCGGCGTGACCGGCCGCGCGATGTCGGCCCAGCTGGTGCGGATGAACGCAGCGGCATCGAACCTGGCCAATGCCGGCAACGTCGCCGGCAGCGAGGCGCAGGCCTATCGCCCACTGCGCCCGGTCTTTGCCGAGGAACTCGATGCGCGGTCCGGCCTCGCCACGGTCAAGGTCCAGGGGGTCTATCGCACCGATACCACCGCCGTGCGCACCCACGATCCCGACAATCCCCTGGCCGATGCCAATGGCGATGTCTGGGCCGCCCCGGTCGATGAAAATGCCGAGATGGTCGAGATGATGGAAGCCAGCCGCCAATACCAGAACGTGGTGGAGGCGATGCAGACCGCCAAGCAGCTGATGCTCGATACGATGAGGATGAAGTGACATGACCACCGTTACCTCTACCAGCGCCACGGGCACCGCAGCGGCCCCGGCCAAGACCGGCTGGGCCAGCCTTGGCGCCACCGATTTCCTCAAGATGCTGACCGCGCAGCTGCAGAACCAGGACCCGACCTCGCCGGTGGACAACACCCAGATGGTGGCCCAGCTGGCGCAGTTTTCGTCGCTGTCGAACTCCACCGAGATGAACTCAACGCTGAGCGCCATTTCCGACAAGCTCGACAAGCTGAACACGGCCAGCGCGTCAAACGCCGATGTGGCCGCCACGCTCAAGACCATTTCGCAACAGTTGGCCGCGATCGGCGCGGCCCAGGCCGCCGCCGGCACCACTGGCACGACGGCGGGCGGCACGGCGACGGGCACCACCACCGCCACCACCGCCGCCTGATCCCTTTCCCCAACCGACAGGAAAACACGCCATGTCGTTCTATACCTCGCTCAACGGCATCAAGAATGCGCAGACCGATCTCAACGTCGTCAGCAACAACATCGCCAACTCGGAAACCAACGGCTTCAAGAAAAGCACGGTGAGCTTTGCCGACGTGGTTGCCGGCACGGCATTCACCAACCCGCGCCTGATCGAGGGGATCGGCGCCAAGGTCGAGGCGATCACCCAGAACTTCAAGCAGGGCGCGCTCGATTCCACCGGCTCCTCGCTCGACGTGGCGGTAAGCGGCGACGGGTTCTTCACCGTCAAATCGCCCACCACCGGGCAGACGATGTACACCCGCAATGGCGCCTTCCAGATGGATGCCGGCGGTTATGTCACCGACGCGCAGGGCAACCGCGTGCAGATGTATCCCACCGACGCCACGGGCACTGCCACCAGCACGAGCCTGCAGGACACGCTGGTGCCGATCACCAACGCCGCCGGATCGGAATTTGCCGGGATGACGGTTTCGGAAAACGGCAATGTCGCGGCCAGCTATGCCGACGGGTCCAACACCGTGATCGGCAAGATTGGCCTCGCCACCTTCCTCAATCCGCAGGGCCTGCGCCAGCAGGGATCGGCCGATTGGACCGCCACCAACCTGTCGGGCACGGCCAACTATGGCGAGCCGACCAATGGCCAGTACGGCAAGCTGATGTCGGGCTATCTCGAACGCTCCAACGTCGAGGTGTCGGACGAGCTGGTGGGCCTGATCGTGGCCCAGCGCGCCTATCAGGCCAATGCCAAGGCGATCGATACCGCCACCCAGGCCACCCAGGCCATTCTCAACCTGCGCAGCTAAGGCTTAAGGGAGGCAAGCGGCCATGGACCGGCTGATCTATACCGCCTATTCCGGCATGACCGGATCGATGGTGCGCGAGCGCGTGATCGCCAGCAACATGGCCAATGCGCAGACCGTGGGCTTTCGCCAGGAAATGCTCAGCGCCACGCCGGTCACGCTCAAAGGCCCCGCGCTGGAAGCCCGCGCGATGACGCAGGGCTATGTCCAGGGTTCCAGCATGAAGCAGGGCGCCACCATGGCGACCAACAACCCGCTCGACGTGGCGTTGAGCGGGGACACCATGCTGGCCGTGCAGGCGCAGGACGGCAGCGAGGCCTATACCCGGCGTGGCGACCTGACGATCACCACCGATGGCGTGCTGCAGAACGGCGACGGGCGGCCGGTGATCGGCGATGGCGGGCCGATCACCGTGCCGACCGGCACGATCGTGACCATCGCGCCCGATGGCACCGTGCTGGCCGGCGACCCTCAGAACCCGTCCACCCCGCCCCAGGCGGTGGCGCGGATCAAGCTGGTTTCCACCCAGGGCAGCCAGGTGGGCAAGGGGCTGGACGGGCTGTTTCGCGTGACGGGGCCGAACAATACCATCGGCACCCTACCGCAGGACGAGGAGGCCCGCCTGACCCCCGGCGCGCTGGAGCAGTCCAATGTCGATCCCACGCAAGTGCTGGTCGAAATGGTGGAAGCGCAGCGCCTGTTCGACATGCGCACCAAGGTGGCCTCCACCGCGCGCGAGGTGGACGAGAAATCCGCATCGCTGATGCGCCTCAACACCTGAAAATCACTTTCGGAGAGATCCTGCCATGCCCAGTTCCGCCCTTCACGTTGCCCGCACCGGCCTGGAAGCCCAGGACACGCGGATGCGGGTGATCGCCAACAACCTGGCGAACGTGAGCACCACCGGCTTCAAGCGCGACCGCGCCAACTTTTCCACGCTGGCCTATCAGGACACGCGCGTGGCCGGGCAGCAGTCTTCCAACGAGACCGCCTATGCCACCGGGCTCAACCTGGGCACCGGCGTGGCGCTGCAGGGCACCGCGCGGATGGAAAGCCAGGGCCAGCTGCAAAGCACCGGCAATGCGCTCGACCTGGCGCTCGACGGTGATGGCTTTTTCCAGGTGACGCTGCCCGGCGGCCAGCTCGCCTATACCCGCGCGGGCAATTTCAGCCGCTCGGCCGACGGCACGCTGGTGACCTCGCAAGGCTATCCGCTGCAACCGGCGATCACCGTGCCCGAAGGCGCCAGCGCGATCACCGTGGCGCAGGACGGCACCGTGACCGCCACCCTGCCCGGCGCGACCGAGGCGACCACGCTGGGCCAGATCACCATTGCCAGCTTTGCCAATCCGCAGGGCCTCAAGGCGCTGGGCGACAACTTCCTGGTGGAAACCGGCGCCAGCGGCGCGGCGCAAGTGGGCAATGCCGGCGACGCCGGGCGCGGCCATATCCAGCAGGGCTATCTGGAAGCGTCCAACGTCAACGTGGTGGAAGAACTGGTCGACATGATCGAGTGCCAGCGCGCCTACGAGATCAATTCCAAGATGATCTCGGCGATCGACGAGATGCTCAAGAACGCCAACCAGACGCTGTAAGGCCGGAAAGACGCTAAAGCCCATGGACTCTCCGTTCGATCCCCTGTTCGACAAGGCGCTGCATGCCGAGCGCGGCCGTGGGCTTGCCCCGCGCCATGGGCTTGCCCCGCGCCAGGGCCTGGGCCTGCGCCTGATGGCCATGCTGATGGTGCCGGCGATGATTACCGCCGGCATGCTGGTGGCGGCCCAGCCGGCCAAGGCGCGCAACCGCCCGGCGGCGGGGTTTGATCCAGCGCTGCCGGTCGAAAGCCCGGCCAAGCCCGCCGATGGCAGCATCCTCAACCTGGCCAATGGCTATGCCGGGCTGGTCGAGGGTGCGCGCGCCCATGCGGTGGGGGACAGCCTGGTGATCGTGCTGGCCGAACAGCTGACCACGTCGAAATCGGCGGCGAGCAAGACCGCCAAGTCATCCTCGTTCACGTTCACCCCGCCCAACAAGGGGCCGCTGTCGATCCTGTCGCAGAACGGCATCAACAATTCGGGCGCCAGCGCCTTTTCCGGCCAGGGCAATGCCTCGCAGACCAGCACGCTGGGCGGCGAGGTTTCGGTGACGATCGCCCAGGTGCGTCCCAATGGCACCGCGCTGGTCAAAGGCGAAAAGCGCCTGACGCTGAGCCAGGGCCAGGAATGGGTGCAGCTATCGGGCATCGTGCGCCTGGCTGATATCGACACGACCAACCGCGTCCAATCGGGCCAGGTGGCCGATGCGCGGATCACCTATGCCGGCAACGGCGATGTCAGCCGTGCCGCCCGCCAGGGCTGGCTGACCAAGTTCTTCAACCTTGTCAGCCCGTTCTAGGGAACCCTTGATGTCTATCGCTTCTCCCATCGCGTTCGATCTGGCCGCTGCGGCGCTGGCTGGGCTGGCCCTGCGCCCGCTGTGGCGGCGCGGCCTGCTGGCAGTGCGCCCCGGCCTGTGGCTGGTGATGGTGGCCGCAGCGCTGGCCGCGCTGCCGGTGCTGGGCACCGCCGCCCATGCCGAACGGGTGCGCGACCTGGGCGAGTTCCAGGGCGTGCGATCGAACCAGCTGACCGGCTATGGCATCGTGGTGGGCCTGCCCGGCACGGGTGACGACAACCTGGAATACCTGACCCAGGCGATGCGCGGGGTTTCGGGCCGGCTGGGCGTGCAATTGCCCGCCGGCGTGGCGCCGGGCCTGAAGAACGCGGCGGCAGTGATGATCACGGCCGATCTGCCGGCCTTTTCCAAGCCCGGCCAGCGCATCGACGTGACCGTATCGACGATCGGCAAGGCCAAGTCCTTGCGCGGCGGGGCACTGGTCTTGGCGCCGCTCTATGGTGCCGATGGGCAGATCTATGCCATGGCGCAGGGCAACCTTGCCGTGGGCGGCCTGGGCATTACCGCCAAGGATGGATCGCAGCTGACCGTCAACGTGCCCACTGTGGGTCGCATTGCCGAAGGCGCGACGGTGGAGCGCGCAGTCGATACCGGGTTTGATCGCAACGAGGTGTTGCGCTGGAACCTGTTCGACGCCGATTTCCTCAACGCCGCCCGCGTGCGCGATGCGATCAACACGCGCTTTCCCGGCACTGCCAGCGTGGAAGACGGCGTGACCGTGGCGCTGCGTCTGCCCAATGGCAGCGATGCCCGCGCCAGCGCCATGGCCGCGATCGAGGCGATCGAGGTGAGCCCGGCCGAGGCCGCCGCCAAGGTGATCGTCAACAGCCGCACCGGCACGGTGGTGATCAACAGCGCGGTGCGCCTGTCCCCCGCCGCGATCAGCCACGGCAAGCTGGTGATCAAGGTGGATGAAAAACCGCGCGTGTCGCAGCCCGGCCCCTTTTCCAACGGCCAGACCGCCGTGGTGCCGAGCAGCCAGATCAGCGTGGAGGAACAGGGCAACCACGTGGCGCTGTTCAAGCCCGGTGCCTCGCTCTCTTCGCTGGTCAATGCCCTTAACAAATTGGGGGTTTCGCCGTCCGATCTGGTGGCGATCCTGGAAGCGCTCAAGCAGGCCGGCGCCCTCAAGGCCGAAATGGTGGTGATCTGATGACTTCTGCATCGACAAGCACCGGCGCCGTTTCTAGCGCCGCCGCAGCCGCCACGTCCCCGGCCAGCGGCCCCGATCGCGCCGCGCTGCGCAAGGCCGCGCAGGGTTTCGAGGCGATGTTCCTGCGCCAGATGTTGAGCACCGCGCGCAGCACCGACCTGGGCGGCGACGATCTGTTCGACAAGAAGCAGGACGATACCTTTACCCAGATGCGCGACGAACGCTTTGCCGAGATTGCCGCCAAGGCCGGCACCCTGGGCCTGGCCACGCGGCTGGAAAGCCAGCTGGCCAGTGCGGCTGGGCAAGCGTCTGGCGCCCCGGCCACTGGTGCCACGGCCAAGACCGGTGGGGGAGCCTGAGCGCCATGACCACCGACCTGCTCTCGATCGCGCGCAGCGCCACCCGCGCTGCCCGCACCCAGCTGGACGTGACCGCCCAGAACATCGCCAATGCCGGCACCGATGGCTATGTGCGGCGCACGGTATCCACCGAAGAGGTGATGACGCCCGGCTATGTCGCGGGCAACCGCGATGTGTCGCTGTCGGGCGTGCGGGTGACCGGGGTTATCCGCAATGCCGATGCCTTTCGCCAGGCCGAGGTGCGCCGCACCGGCGCCGATACCGCGCGCGCCGATACCGAAGTGGGCGGCCTTACCGATATCCAGTCCGCGCTTGAGGCGCCGGGCGTCTATTCGGCGATCACCGGCTTTGAAACCGCGCTGACCCAACTGGCGCAAAGCCCCACCGACACGCCACTGCGCGCCTCGGTGATCGCGGCGGCGCAGACCCTGTCCAACAGTTTCAACATCGCCTCAAACCAGCTTGATGCCGTGGCCAAGGGCCAGCAGGGCGGCGCCAGCGACGGCGTGAACCAGATCAACACGATGTCGGCCGAATTGGCCAAGGTCAATGGCCGGCTGGCGCGCATGGCCGATGCCAGCAGCGATCGCACCGGCCTGCTCGACCAGCGCGACATGCTGCTCGAAAAGCTGGCGGGCTATGCCGATATCGCCACCAGCTTTGCCGGCAATGGCGCGGTTGATGTGACGCTGGGCGGCGCATCGGGCGCGCCGCTGGTTACCGGCGCCACCGCGCAAGCCATGGCGGTTACCACCGCCGCCGATGGCACGATCGGCTTTACCGTCAACGGCGGTGCCGTCACTCTGTCGGGCGGATCGCTGGCGGGGCAGCAACAAGTGCTGGCCAGCCTCGCCGATGTGCATGGCCAGCTCGATACCCTGGCCAAGAGCGTGATCGACACCGTCAACACCGTGCAGGGCAATGGCGCTGCGCTTGACGGGTCAACCGGCCCTGCCCTGTTTGCCGGCACGGGCGCTGGCAGCATGCAGCTTGCCACCACCCAGGGCAGCGCGATCGCCACGGCGGCCGCAGGCGCCGCCGCCGGCAGCCGCGATACCACCAACCTCACCGCGCTGCGCAATGCGCTGACCAGCGCCGATCCGGCCGGCACGATGGACACCCTGATCTACCAGGCCTCTGCCACGGTGCAGGCGCGCACCACCACGCGCGATGCGCTCAAGACCATTTCCGATGCGGCCAAGACCGCGCTTTCCGCCCAGGCCGGAGTCGATCTCGACACCGAAGCCATCAACCTGACCCGGTTCCAGCAGGCGTTCCAAGCCTCGGGCCGGGTGATGCAGGTTGCCGGCAACCTGTTCGACACCATCCTCTCGATCAAGTAGGTCGCCCATGTCATCCAGCGTATCGACCACTACGTCCGCGTTCTACGATCGCTCCGCGCTCGATCTCAACGGCTTGCGCACCCAGATGGAGCAGGTGCAGACGCAGATTTCCAGCGGCAACCGGCTGACCGCCTCGTCAGACGATCCGCTCACCGCCTCGCGCCTGCGCAACCTGCAACGCCAGGATGCCATCGCCAAGGTCGATGCCGGCGCGGCCAACCGCGCCACGGCCGATCTCAACCTGACCGATTCGGCGATGACCGAGATGATCAACACGCTGCAGCGCACGCGCCAGCTGGCCAACCAGGCGGCCACCGGCACGCTGTCCAACGAGCAGCGCACCAGCATTGGCCAGGAACTGGCCGAATTGCGCAACAACCTGGTGTCGCTGGCCAATTCGCGTGACAGCGCGGGCAATGCGCTGTTCGGCGGCGATGCGGCGGGCGCGGCCTATAGCGTGGATGCCACCACCGGCGTGGTCAGCTATGTCGGCAGCGGCAGCGCCGGCACGCTGGAACTGGGCGACGGGCAGAGCGTCAAGCGCAGCCTGACCGGGCCGGAATTTCTCAATTTCTCGTCGGGCGGCACCAGCAGCGATGTCTTTGCCGCGCTCAAGAGCCTGACCGACGCGATCAGCGCGGGCGGCACCGGCGCGCAATCGGCGGCCAATGCCGCGCTCACCACGCTCGACGATGCCATGACGGCCGTATCCACCGGGCAGACCGTGGTGGGCGCGCGGCTGTCGTGGATCGATCTCAACACCGAGCGGCAGACCACGATGGGCGAGGCGCGCAGCCAGGACCAGAGCACGCTGGGCGCCACCGACATCCCCACTGCCTATACCCGGTTGCAGGAACTGGCCACGGTGCTGCAGGCCAGCCAGGCCAGCTTCACCAAGATCTCGGGCCTTTCGCTCTTTACCATGATGTCCTGAAAGTGCGCGCGCCCGTGCCGTTCTGCATTGCAGCAACGGCCGGGTGATAGCGCCGGCTTTCACGGTTTATCGACAGGGTCACCGCTTCATGTTTGCTGGTATCGGCATCGTCGTCCTGCTCGCCATGGTCTTTGGCGGCTTCATCATCACCGGTGGCGCAATCGGCCCGGTGGCCGAAGCCATACCCCATGAAATGCTGATCATCGGCGGCGCGGCGCTGGGCGCCACGATCACCGGCAATTCCATGCACGAGTTGAAGGGCATCGGCGCGGGCCTGGGCAAAGTGTTCAAGGGCCCCAAGCACAACAAGCAGGACCATGTCGATGCCATCGTGCTCTGTGCCAAGCTGATGAAGATCCTGCGCAGCGATGGCCCGGTGGCGCTGGAAAGCCATGTGGCCGATCCCAAAAGCTCGGCCCTGTTTGCCGAATATCCGCGCATCCTGGCCCATACCGCGCTGGTTTCGCTGATCTGCGATACGCTGACGCTGATCGTCGTGTCTTCCGGCACGCTGGAAGTGCATGCCGTGGAAGACGTGATGGACCACGCGATGAAAACCCATTTCCACGAGCAGGAAGAAGCGCAGCACGCCCTGCAGGGCCTGGCCGACGCACTGCCCGCGCTGGGCATCGTTGCCGCCGTGCTGGGCGTGGTCAAGACCATGGGCTCGATCGACAAGCCACCCACGGTGCTGGGCGCGATGATCGGTTCGGCTCTGGTCGGCACGTTCATGGGCGTGCTGCTGGCCTATGGCATCGTCGCGCCGCTGGCTGGCCGGCTCAAGCAGGTGCTCGATCAGGATGCGATGATCTACCAGGCGGTCAAGCAGGTGATCGTGTCCTCGCTGCACGGCTGGCCGCAGCCGCTGGTGGTGGAAAGCGCGCGTTCGGGCCTGGGCCATGCGTTCCGTCCGGGCCTGTCGGAACTGCTCGACGCGCTGCGCGGCCGCTAAGCGAAAGGGATCGCCATGGCCAAGCCACCCAAAGGCAAGGACGCGCCCAAGCCGATCATCGTCAAGAAGATCACCGTGGTGGCCGGCGGCCATCACGGCGGGGCCTGGAAAGTGGCCTATGCCGATTTCGTGACCGCGATGATGGCGTTCTTCCTGCTGATGTGGCTGCTGGGCGCAACCACCGAAAAACAGCGCAAGGGCATTGCCGACTATTTCACCCCCACCCTGGTCAAGACGCGCAAGGGCAGCGCCGGGTCTGACGGGCTGCTGGGCGGCTCGTCGCTGACCGATGCCGACAACTATCCCCACCGCGCCGGGCAGACCGGCACGCGCACGATGACCATTCCGCGCGATGCCACCGGCGGCCCCAAGGATGGCGGATCGAAGATGAAGCGCACCCAGGTGATGCAGCAGCGGCTGAAGGAAAAGCTGGATGCCAATGAAAAGCTGCGCCAGCTGGCCAAGCAGGTGCACATGACGATGACGCCCGAGGGCATCCGCATCGACATGCTCGACGACGCGCACTTCTCGATGTTCCGCCTGGGCACCACGATCCTGACGCCCGATGCGCTGGAACTGATCCGGGCGATCGGCCAGGCCATCGCGCCCGAACTCGGCGGCCTGACCGTGCGCGGCCATACCGACGCGCTGCAGTGGAAGCCTGGCGACCCGGCCAACAACTGGTCGCTATCGGCCGGCCGCGCCGAAGCCACGCGCCAGGCCCTGATGCGCAACGGCGTGGGCGAGGCCCGCTTCCAACGGATCGAAGGCGTGGCCGACCGCGAACCCCTGGTGCCCGACAGCCCCAACGACCCGAGCAACCGCCGCATGTCGATCCTGCTGCTGGATTGAGCCGGTTGCGGTGCCAGGCACGAGACCGGGCGTGGTGCTTTGTCATAGAGTCACACGAAGCCACGAAGACACGAAGGAAAGACCCTTCTTCGTGTCTTCGTGGCTTCGTGTGGGATTTTCAGGCAGAGCGGCGGGGATCGCAGACTGACCGATCCAGATAGCCCGACGTCGAATGGCTGATGGTAGTGAAGAGTTGCCTTTGCCGCCTCCGACTTCGTCATTCCCGCGCAGGCCGGAATCCAGTGGCTTCGGGCGATTGAGACCACGCCGAAACTGGATTCCCGCCTGCGCGGAAATGACGAAGAAATGGACTAAAAGTGGCGAAAAACGAACAGGCAGCTTTCGGGAAGGCGCGGGCGATAGCTGCCTTCCCAAAAACGATCAAGAAACGGGAAAGCCGGCGAGAGACGGCTAACGGGTAAGCGACTTCGACATGCGGTAATTGTGGATCGCGACCCCGCCTATGGTGAGGTCATTCCGACCATCGACGCTAAACCCACGACGCTCGAAGAGCCGGCGGGCGCCTTCACTGGCCTCTACGAAAAGCGTCTCGATCCCCGCATCCGTGGCGACGTTTTCCAAAGCGGCATAGATCGCAGAGCCGACGCCCGTGCCTACGAAGTCGGGGCGGCAGTAGAGATGATCGATATGCCCGTTCGGCTCAAGATCACCGTAGCCAATGACCGTGCCATCGTCGCCAACGGCGACCAGAAATGTTCGGCCAATCGCTTGTTCCACATAGCGTTTGGCATCTGGCCTGGACGGACTCCAGGCGACAACCTGCTCCGGCGAGTAATCGCTAATTGCGGCGTGGTGGACCGACATATGGAATAGGTCTGCGAGCGCATCCGCGTCGCTCGGCTCAAACGCTCGGATCAACATGCGCCACTGATACGCTCAACGTGAAACTCGGCAAACGTCGCTTCCCAAAACCGATGATGAAGCGGGAAACTTCGGCAGGCTACATCAGCGGGCTGGTGGCTGCATAAGCTCTATCGTGATATGATCAGGGCCTGAAACATAGGTCACCAAAGTTCCCTTGCGGGGACCACCTGCGATTGGCAGCGGGCTACCCTTCGCCTTCCATCCTGCTGCCTCGACGCGGGCTATGGCGGCATGGATATCCTTCACGGTCAGAGCTAGGTGCGCCGCACCGATCGCCCCCGCGCTATCGGGCACCGCCCCGTTCTGGCGTCCCTTTGAATATTGCAACAGTTCGACCACGTAACCGTTTGGCGCCCTGACGATCGCCGTTTTCACACTCGGATCATCGAC
This sequence comes from Novosphingobium sp. B-7, assembly GCF_000410615.1. Taxonomy (NCBI): domain Bacteria; kingdom Pseudomonadati; phylum Pseudomonadota; class Alphaproteobacteria; order Sphingomonadales; family Sphingomonadaceae; genus Novosphingobium; species Novosphingobium sp. B-7. The sequence continues at coordinate 12,041 of NZ_KE148360.1, forward strand.
ACCTGTGACTTGATGCAGGAAGTCGCCCCCCATCTCCGCTTGTCGCTCAAGTGTGAAGCCGAGCGCTTCCGTCCAAAACCGAATGGCTTCGTCCAAAGACGATACAGCGAAGCCCGTGTGGTCCACGGCGATCACGTTTGTTGCGTCGTTCATTGTTGCACTCTCACCGGGCCGTGCCTGCGCTGTCTGGGCCTGCGCCCCGGCGGCAACTGATGCCAACAGCATGACGAATATGATCTTCATGATGACGCCTTAACGGGTCGGCCTCCTACCGAGAAGGAACCTTTTTGAGAGATCGGTGCCCTCCCACGTTCGGGTTGGAAGCCGTTCGGTGCATTCGCTTTCCCAAAATATGTTCCCGATTCCTCTTCCCGAATATGCGTCTCAGGCATGAGAAATCGGGACTGATCCGGGCCAACAATCGGCAACTTTCGGGATCGCGAGTTCAAGACCTGATCGACCAGGATTGGGCGATTTCCGCCATTGCCGGGTGATTTCCCGTGAAGTGGCTTGCGCACCCTACCCCTTTTTCCGCCCCGGCTTGGGGGCCAGCCAGATCATCCCGGCCGAGACGAACAGGACGATGGTGCACACCATGAAGACCTGGCGCGTGGCGAGCGTTACCGCCTCGGTCTGCACCAGTTGGCTCAACATCATGCTCGCCTGCGCGGCTGGCAGGCCGGTGTGCGTGGGCGGATGGATCAGCCCGACCAGTTCGGCGCGGTTGTACTTGGTGAAATGTTCCCACAGCGTGGTCGACATCGAAGTGGCAAAGGCGCCGGCCATCGTGCGCATGAAGTTCTGGATGCCCGCGCCCGATGCGGTCTGGTCGGGCCGCACCGAAGCCATCGCCAGCGCGGTGGAACCGACGAAGAAGAACGGCATACCCAGGCCCTGGAGCATCTGCGGAAAGGCGATGGTCCAGTAGCCCATGTCAGTCACCCAGCGCGTGCGTAGCCAGGCGACTACGGCCAGCCACAGGATGCCGAACGAGATCAGCCCGCGCGTATCGACCTTGCCCACGAACCGCGCCACGATCGGCGAAAAGACCACTGCCAGGACACCGACCCAGCCCACCGCCAGACCTGCCCAGGTGGCGGTGTAGTTGAGGTTGGTTTGCAGGAAGAGCGGGATCAGCACGATGAACGAGAAGAACGCCGCATAGGCCACGCACTGCGTCACCACGGCCACGGTAAACCCGCGGTTGCGGAACACCGACAGGTCGATGATCGGGTGGTCTTCGGTCAATTCCCAGATCAGGAACGAGATGAAGCCAATGATCGCGACCACGGTGAGCGTGATGATGAAGCCACTGGAAAACCAGTCTTCCTCGCGCCCTTTGTCGAGCATGATCTGCAGCGAACCAACCCAAATCACCAACAGCGCAAGACCGACGAAATCGATCGGCGATTTCTGGGTGGGAGTTTCGTACGGCCGCACCAGCCGCCAGGCGACGATCAGCGAGAACGCGGCGAGCGGAATGTTGATGAAGAACAGCCAGTGCCACGACCAGTTGTCGGAAATGAACCCGCCGCAGATCGGCCCGGCAATCGGCGCGACCACCACAGTCATCGCCCACAGGCCGAGCGCGGCGCCGCCCTTGTCCTTGGGAAATATGCGCAGCAGCAAGGTCTGTGTCATCGGCATGATCGGGCCGCCGCACAGCCCCTGGCACACGCGGAACGCGATCAGCAGGCTCAGGCTGCCGGCCATGCCGCACAGCATCGAAAACAGGCCAAAACCCAGCAGCGCCATGATGAACACCCGCACCGCACCAAACGTGCGCGCGAGCCAGCCGGTCAACGGCACGCAGATCGCCTCGGCCACGGCGTAGGACGTCAGCACCCAGGTGCCCTGCGTGGGCGACACCGCCAGGCTGCCGGCAATATGCGGCACCGACACGTTGGCGATGGTGATATCCAGCAGCACGACGAAGTTCGACAGCGCCAGCGCAAAGCCGCCCAGCGCCAGCTTGGCGCCCTTGAGCGGCGCCGGCCCATCGCCAAAGCCCATCGGCGGTCCGCCGGCCATGTCAGTTCTGCCCGGTCTGCGACCGGTCCTTTTCAGGGCGCGTATCGATCGTGGCGTCCATCGACAGGCCGATGCGCAGCGGGTGCGCGCCCAGCTCGTGCGGATCAAGCGCGACGCGCACCGGCAGGCGCTGCACCACCTTGATCCAGTTGCCCGTGGCATTCTGCGCCGGAATCACGGCCAGCGCCGAACCGGTGCCACCGGAAAAGCCCACGACGCGCCCGTGATAGACCACATCATCGCCATAGAGATCCGATGTCAGCGTCACCGGCTGGCCGGGACGCACATGGGCCAACTGGCTTTCCTTGTAGTTGGCATCGACATAGGCCTGGCTGATCGGCACGATGGTCATCATAGGGCTGCCCACCGCCACGCTTTGCCCCACCTGCACCGTGCGCTGGGTGACAACGCCGCTGACCGGGGCCCGGATCACCGTGCGATCGAGATTGATGCGTGCCTGGTCAAGCCTGGCCTTGGCCGCCAGCACCTGCGGATTGGTTTCCGGCGTGGTGCCAGTGACCAATGCGGCATTGGCCGCTTCCTGGCCATTGGCGGTGCCACGCGCGGCCTGGGCGGCGGCCAGGTTGGCGCGGGCGGCAGCAAGCTGGCCTTGCGCAGAAGCATAAGCATTGCGTGCGGTGGTCAGTTCCTCGCCCGACACCGCCCCGTCGCCCACCAGCGACTGGCGCCGCTTGAGGTCAATCTCGGCGCGTTGGACATCGGCCATGGCCACCTGCACTTGCGCGGTCATGCGGGCGATATCGGCCTGCTTCTCGCCCACCTGGGCCGACAGCGCCGTGCCGGTGGCGATGGTCTGGCGCACCTTGCGCAGCGCGTCGGCATAGTCCGCCTCGGCCGCGGCCAGGGCGATTTTGGCGTCGGTGGGATCAAGCTCTACCAGCACGTCGCCCTTGCGGACGACTTGCGTGTTGTTGACCGCCACGTGCCGCACCGGCCCGGCGACCAGCGGCGTCACCTGTGCCACTTCGGCCGCGACATAGGCGTTGTCGGTTTCGACATAACGCCCGCCTTCGATCCATTCGTAGATGCCGACACCGGCCGCGACCAGCGCCACGACTCCAGCAAAGATCAGGAAACCACGCTTGCGCGCGGCCTTGCGCGCATCGGCCTTGCTGGAGGCCTGGTCCGTATCGGAAAAATTGGGTTCAATGTCAGCCATGGGCGGGTCTCGGCATCAGAAAGAAGAAGAACAGGGATCAGGCAAACGGCAGCGCGTCGGCGGTCAGCCGGCGCGGAAGCCGCCGCCCAGGGCGCGCACCAGCGCCACGTGGGCAGACAGGGTGCGGGCCTGGAGATCGGCCAGCAGGCGCCGGTTGGCGAGCAGGGCATCCTGCGCCGACAGCACCGACAGATAGGTGGACAGGCCAGCTTCGTAACGGCGGCGGGCGATGCGATAG
>NZ_KE148360.1:15645-15910 GCF_000410615.1 Novosphingobium sp. B-7
CACCGGCGATGCGCCCGCCCGAAAACAGCGGCAGGCTGATCGCCGGGCCGATCGATCCGGCATCGGAACCGCTCGCCGTCAGGTTGCTGAGGCCGAGCGCCTGCACGCCGATGAAGCCCATCAGGTTGACGTTGGGATAGAACGCGGCATGCGCCACCTGCCCCCGCGCCGCAGCCGCTTCTGCCCGCGCGCGCGCGGCAGCGACATCGGCACGGCGGCCAACCAGATCGAGCGCCAGGTTGGCGGGCAGGCCCTGCGGCGCCAG
>NZ_KE148361.1:0-341 GCF_000410615.1 Novosphingobium sp. B-7
GGCGTTGAAGGCGGCGGGCTGCCCCGCCGATCCGGCCCAGCGATAGAAGCGATGCGCCCCGATCGTGCCGATGAAGGCCAGCTTGTCTGACCACAGCGGATGAACCGCGCTGGTATGGTAATGGGTGGCGAGGCCCACCGGCGCAAACACGTTGCCGGCCAGAGCATCGGCCGCCACGCGCCGGGCGCGGTCCCAGAACTGTTGCACCGGGCGGCGCGCCATGGCGCCGTCGCAGGCAAAGCTGAACTGGCAGCCGGGGCGTTCCGATCCTTGGAACACCACGCCGCATACTGTCTTGGGAAAGGCCGGGTGCGCCACGCGGTTGAGCACGACCTGCGCCA
>NZ_KE148361.1:542-778 GCF_000410615.1 Novosphingobium sp. B-7
TCCCTGCCGGTCCCAAGCACGGGCGGCGTCCTGCGGGGCGAGCAGGCCGCTGTCTTGCGCCGAAACATAGTAGAACGCCGAGCCGGGAAAGCTTTCGCCCGCCCGTTCGAACGGTTGCAGCCCGCCGTTGCGATCCTGTGCGGCGGCGGCATCGCTGCCGGGCGAACCCCAGCCGATCGCGCCCAGCACCAGGCCCAGCGCGCCGATCGCGGCAATGCCTGCGGCCCGCTCGGCCA
>NZ_KE148362.1:0-2498 GCF_000410615.1 Novosphingobium sp. B-7
CGCCAGCCGCTGCCCGGCGCGCTGCTGTGGCATGCGCACCTGGCACTGGCCGCGGCGCGGGCGGGACGCGGGCTGGCCCTGGCCAATCGCTATCTGGTGGCTGATGACCTGGCCAGTGGCGCGCTGGTGGAACTGGCGGTGCCGGGCGCGCAGGCCGTGGCGATCGGGTCTTATTGCATGGTGACGCGCGCCGATCGCGCCAACAATCCGGCCATCGCACAATTGCGCCGCTTCCTGCGCCAGCAGGTGGAGTGAGCCCATGTGTGGTGCGCCCCATGCACCACCGGCGATCGCTTTTCCCCCTCCCGCGCCGGCGCGCCATTTTCGAAAGGTAACCTGAAAAAGATTCACGGCATCGCCGTTTGCAGGAGCTTTCATGGCCAGCCAGACCCAGCCGCCCGCAGCGACCCCAGCGTCGATCGATTTCGCCAGCATGGATGGCGTCGATCTCGATCATTTCTGGATGCCGTTCACCAACAACCGGTTCTTCAAGCAGAACCCGCGCCTGTTCGTGGCGGCGAGCGACATGCACTATACCACCGCCGATGGACGCCAGGTGCTCGATGCCACGGCGGGGCTATGGTGCGTGAACGCCGGGCACGGGCGCGCGGCGATTACCGATGCCGTGACCCGGGCGGCGCAGACGCTCGATTTCGCGCCGACGTTCCAGTTGGGCCATCCCCTGGCGTTCCGCCTGGCCAGCGACGTGGCGCGGATCATGCCGGCGGGGATGGACCGCGTGTTCTTCACCAATTCGGGTTCGGAAAGCGCCGATACCGCGCTCAAGATGGCGCTGGCCTATCACCATGCGCGCGGCGATCACACGCGATTTCGCCTGATCGGGCGGCAGCGCGGCTATCATGGCACCAATTTCGGCGGGCTTTCGGTGGGCGGCATCGGCGGCAACCGGCGCCGCTTTGTCAGCCAGGTGTGGGGGGTGGATCACCTGTCGCACACCCATGGCCAGGCCGTGCGGTTTTGCCGGGGCATGCAGCCGGGCAATGGTGCCCTAGCCGAGGAGCTGGAAGAACTGGTGGCGCTGCATGGGCCTGAAACGATCGCGGCGGTGATCGTGGAGCCGGTGGCGGGCTCCACCGGGGTCTTGGTGCCGCCGCAGGGCTATCTCCAGGCGCTGCGCGATATCACCCGCAAGCACGGCATCCTGCTGATCTTTGACGAGGTAATCACTGGCTTTGGTCGCCTGGGCAAAGCCACGGCGGCGGAATACTTTGGCGTGACGCCCGATATCATCACCACGGCCAAGGGGCTGACCAACGGCACCGTGCCGATGGGGGCAGTGATCGCCAGCCGCGAGGTGCACGATACCGTGGTCAACGGCAGCCCCGAGGGCATCGAGTTCTATCACGGCTATACCTATTCCGGCCATCCCGTGGCGGCAGCGGCCGGGCTGGCGACGCTGGGGCTCTATCGCGAGGAAGGGCTGTTCGAGAATGCCGCCGCGCTGGCTGCGCATTGGGAAGCGGCGGCGCACGCGCTGGCTGATTGCCCGCATGTGATCGACGTGCGCAATCTGGGGCTGGTGGCCGGGATCGAACTGGCCCCGCGCGATGGGACAGTGGGCGCGCGGGCGATGGAGGCGTTCCACCGCGCGTTCGATGCCGGGCTGCTGATCCGCGTGACCGGCGATATCATCGCGCTGTCTCCGCCCTTGATGATCAGCGCCGCGCAGATCGACACGATCTTTGGCATGCTGCGCGAGATTCTTGTCGACCTGGCGTGATCGGCCATGGCGCGTGACCGGCTTCCCCCGCTCAAGTCCCTGGAAGGGTTCGAGGCTGCGGCGCGGCTGGGCAGCTTTGCCGCGGCGGCGCAAGAACTGGGGCTGACGCAATCGGCGATCAGCCACCAGGTGCGCAACCTGGAAGAGGCGCTGGGTCATGCCCTGTTCCGCCGCGTCTATCGCCAGGTGGTCCTGACCGATGCCGGCCGCGATTTTCACCGCACGGTGCGCGACATGCTCAAGGTGCTGCGCGGCGGGGTGAGCCGGCTGGCGCCTTATCGCAAGGCCAATTCGGTGATCGTCTATGCCGATGCCGGGTTTGCCGGGTGCTGGCTACAGCCGCGCCTGCCGCGCCTGATGGCGGATCTGCCGGGGATGGACCTGTGGCTCGACAGCCGCGGTCTGGCGGTGGATTTCGAGACGACCGAACTCGATATCTTCCTGACCGACGCGCCCGATGGCGGCGATACGGGCCTGCCCAGTGAAACGCTGCTGGGGCTGGACTATGCCGTCTATGCCGCGCCGGCGCTGGCCGGGGCGGCGGCTGGGTTTCTCGAAGGGCGGGGCACCGTGCCGCTGCTGCACGATGAAGGGCCGGTGGATTGGGCGGCATGGTATGCCCACTTCGGCTTGGCGATGCCGGGCGGCGACGCGCTCATCGCCGGGCCGACGTTTACCGCCGTGCCCGCCCTGCTGGGCGCGGCGGCCGATGGCCTGGGCCTGGCACTGGCGGCGCAGGGGTATGCCGCGCCCTGGG
>NZ_KE148362.1:2927-8136 GCF_000410615.1 Novosphingobium sp. B-7
GCGGCCAGTGGCGGCTGGGCTTCTTCCAGGCCTTGCGCGGCAAACCAGGCGCGCCATTCGGCGTCGGAATCCTCGTGCAGCAGGGGCAGGGCCAGGAGAGCGCGCGGGGTGGCGACGCGGGCGCCGGCCAGCCAGGGCGCATCGGCCCGCGCCACCGGAAACAGGCGTGGCCGCACGATCGCCTGGCGTGTGAGGTTGCGTGGGGTGGCCAGCGCCGGGGCCGTATCGAGATACCAGCGGATATCGCCCTGCGCCTCGCGCCGGACAAGGTCGGGCGGGCTGTCACTGGGGCGCAGATCTAGGGCCATGCCGGGGTAGCGGCGGCCAAAGCCGGGCAGGTTGGGGGTGAGCCAGAGATAGGCCAGGCCCGCCACCGACCACACATCGAGCCGCCCACCCGCCGCGCCGCCGCGCATCTGGCTGGTGGCGGTGCACAGCTGGTCGAACGCCGGGCCAATCAGCGCGTGATAGCTTTCCCCCGCCGGGGTCAGCCCGCCGCCGTGGCGATCGACCAGCATGACCCCCAGCCAGTCTTCCAACGCGCGCAGATGGCGGCTGACGATGGCATGGCTGACGCCCAGCGCAGCGGCGGTGCGGCGCACCCCACCATGGCGGCCAAACGCCTCGAACGCACGCAGCGCGGCAAAGGGCGGCAGGTGTGGACGATCTGGCATGGCAATGGTAACCTCTGGTCACCATCCGGGTAGCATTAGTGGGCTTTTGCGCGCAAGCCGATGGTGCGACAAGCATGGGCATCTGTTTCTCTTGCCCGGAGTGTGCCGCCATGGCCGATAACGCGTCTCTTCTTGCCCGCCGTGAACAGGCCGTGCCGCGCGGCGTGGCATCGTCCACCGCGGTGTTTGCCGATCGCGCGGACAATGCTGAATTGTGGGACGTGGAAGGGCGCCGCTTCGTCGATTTTGCCGGTGGCATTGCCGTGCTCAATACCGGGCACCGGCACCCCAAGGTCATGGCCGCAGTGCAGGCGCAACTGGAACGCTTTACCCACACCGCGTTCCAGGTCTGCCCTTATGAAAGCTATGTCGCGCTGGCGGAAAAATTGAACGCTGCCGCCCCATTTTCTGGCCCGGCCAAGACCCTGTTGCTCACCACCGGGGCAGAGGCCACGGAAAACGCGGTAAAAGTGGCGCGCGCGGCAACGGGGCGGTCGGCGGTGATCGCCTTTACCGGCGGTTTTCATGGCCGCACGCTGCTCGCCAGTGCGATGACCGGCAAGACCACGCCCTACAAGCGCCGCTTTGGCCCGATGCCGGGCGAGGTGTTCCATGCGCCGTTCCCCGCCGGCCTCAATGGCAACACGGTGGAGCGCACGCTGGAGGCGATCCAGTACCTGTTTGCCGCCGATGTGGAGCCCGAGCGCGTGGCGGCCTTCATCGTCGAGCCAGTGCAGGGCGAAGGTGGCTTTCACGTGGCGCCGCCCGCGTTCCTGGAGGCGCTGCGCGCCCTTGCTGACCAGCACGGCATCCTGCTGATCGCCGATGAAGTACAGGCCGGGTTCGCCCGCACCGGCAAGATGTTCGGCATCGAAAATTCCGGGGTGGAACCCGATCTGGTCTGCGTGGCCAAGTCGCTCGCCGGCGGTTTTCCGCTCGCCGGGCTGATCGGCCGGGCTCCGCTCATGGATGCGCTCGATCCTGGCGGTCTGGGCGGCACCTATGGCGGATCGCCGATCGGCTGCGCCGCTGCGCTGGCCGTGCTGGAAGTGATCGAGGAAGACGGCCTCTGCGCCCGCGCCGCCGCGATTGGCCAGCGCATGCGCACGCGGGTGGAAGGCTTTGCCGCCGCCGGCCTGCCGGTGGCCAATATTCGCGGGCTCGGCGCGATGTTCGGCTTTGACGTGACCAATGCCGCCGGGGAAACCGATGGCGCCCTGGCCAAGGCGGTGACCGTTGCTGCGCTGGAACGCGGGCTGATCCTGCTGTCGTGCGGCACCAAGGGCGAAACCATTCGCGTGCTTGTACCGTTGACCGCTTCGGACGAACTGATCGACGAAGGGCTCGATCTGGTGGAACAGGCCCTGGCGACAGTGGCCGGCAAGGTGATGGCATGAGTGATATTGTGGAAGTGACCCGCCCCGCGCTCAAGCGCCCCGGCCTGTGGCGCGAACAGGCGTTCGTGGCGGGGCAATGGCGCGGCGCGGCGGCGACCATCGCGGTGGACAATCCCGCCACCGGCGCGGTGATCGGCCACGTGCCCGATCTGGGCGCGGCCGAAACGCGCGAGGCGGTGGACGCTGCGCAGGCCGCGTTCGGGCCGTGGAAGGCCAAGACCGCCAAGGAGCGTGGCGCCGTGCTCAAGCGCTGGGCCGCGCTGATGCTGGAGCATGCCGACGATCTGGCCACGATCATGACCGCCGAACAGGGCAAGCCCCTGGCCGAGGCCAAGGGCGAAGTGGGCTATGCCGCATCGTTCCTGGAATGGTTTGGCGAAGAGGCGCGGCGCGTGCGTGGCGAGGTGATCGCCCCGCACCAGGCCGATCGACGCCTGGTTGTCACCCGCCAGCCGGTGGGCGTGGTCGGCGCGGTCACGCCGTGGAATTTTCCGCTGGCGATGATCACGCGTAAGGCCGGCCCGGCGCTGGCCGTGGGCTGCCCGATCGTGATCAAGCCTTCGGAACTCACGCCGTTTTCGGCCCTGGCGCTGGCGGCGCTGGCGCAGGAAGCGGGGCTGCCCGATGGTCTGCTCAGCGTGATCACCGGGCACGCCAAGCCAATCGGCGAAGTGCTGACCGGCGATTCGCGCGTGGCCAAGTTCACGTTCACCGGATCGACCGCCGTGGGCAAGCTGCTGGCCGCGCAGTGCGCCGGCACGGTCAAGCGGGTGAGCCTGGAACTGGGCGGCAATGCGCCGTTCATCGTGTTCGAGGATGCCGATCTCGATGCGGCGGTCGAAGGGGCGCTGGCTTCCAAGTTCCGCAATACCGGGCAAACCTGCGTGTGCGCCAATCGCCTGCTGGTGCATGATGCCGTGCACGATGCCTTTGCGCAGAAGCTTGCCGCCCGCGTGGCGGCCTATCGTGTCGGGCCGGGCCTTGACGGACCGACCGACCAGGGACCGCTGATCGATGATCGCGCCGTGGCCAAGATCACCGCGCATGTCGCCGATGCAGTGGCCAAGGGCGGAAAGATCCTGACCGGTGGCAAGCCGGCCGAGGCGATCGGCGCGCGCTTTTTCGAGCCGACGGTGATTGCTGACGTGCCGGCCGATGCCCTGCTCAACCGCGAGGAAACCTTTGGCCCGCTGGCCGGCCTGATCCGCTTCTCGAGCGAGCAGGACGCCGTGGCCTTGGCCAACGACACGCGCGCGGGCCTGGCGGCCTATGCCTATACCAACGACGCGGCGCGGCAATGGCGCCTGACCGAAGCGCTGGAATACGGCATGGTGGGCATCAACACCGGGCTGATCTCTACCGAGGTGGCGCCATTCGGCGGGGTCAAGGAATCGGGCCAGGGCCGCGAAGGTTCGCACCTGGGCGTGGATGACTATCTCGATGTGAAGCTGGCCTGCATCGCGGTGCCAGTGCTATAATTTGCGCGGATCGCCGGATGACCGGGAAGAAATCTCGGCGTCCGGCGAATTCGCGCTAAAAATAGGGAAAAATCGTCCTGCGTTTTCCCATATCATCCCACTGGGATCGTAATCGATCGCTTTGGGAGATCACGTATGTTTGTCGGCACCGTCAAGGAAATCAAGAACCACGAATATCGCGTCGGGCTGACCCCCGAAAGCGCGCATGAACTGGTGGCGCATGGGCACACCGTGCTGGTGGAAACCGGCGCCGGGGCCGGCATTGGCGCTGCCGACGAAGCCTATGTGGCGGCCGGCGCGCAGATCGTGGGCACCGCGGCTGAAGTCTTTGCCCGCGCCGACATGGTGGTGAAGGTCAAGGAACCGCAGGCGGTGGAACGCGCCATGCTGCGCGAAGGCCAGATCCTTTATACCTACCTGCACCTGGCGCCCGATCCCGAACAGACCGCAGACCTGGTGAAGTCGGGCGCGGTGTGCATCGCCTATGAAACCGTGACTGATGCAACCGGTGGCCTGCCGCTGCTCAAGCCGATGAGCCAGGTGGCCGGGCGCATGGCGATCCAGGCCGGCGCCACCGCCCTGGAAAAGGCCCATGGCGGGCGCGGCGTGCTGCTGGGCGGCGTGCCCGGCGTGCTGCCGGCCAAGGTGGCGGTGATCGGTGGCGGCGTGGTCGGCTTCAATGCCGCGCAGATGGCGGCAGGCCTGGGTGCCGATGTCACGATCATCGATCGCAGCCCCGAAGTGCTGGAACGCCTGGCCACCCATTTCGAAAGCCGTGCCAAGACGCTCTATGCCGGCAAGGCCAACATCGCCGCCGCCGTGGCCGAGGCTGATCTGGTGATCGGCGCGGTGCTGGTGCCCGGCGCCGCTGCGCCCAAGCTGGTCACGCGCGAGATGCTGTCCACGATGAAGCCCGGCGCCGTGCTGGTGGACGTGGCGATCGACCAAGGCGGCTGCTTCGAAACCAGCCATGCCACGACCCATGCCGAGCCGACCTATGTGGTCGATGGCGTGGTGCACTATTGCGTGGCCAACATGCCGGGCGGCGTGGCGCGCACCAGCACTTATGCGCTCAACAACGTGACCCTGCCCCATGCCCTGGCCATTGCCAACCTGGGCTGGAAGGCCGCGCTGGCGCGCAACGTGCACCTCGCCAATGGCCTGAACGTGGCGTTTGGCAAGGTGACCTATGAAGCGGTGGCCAACGACCTGGGCTATGCCTATACCCCGGCGGCCGACCTGATCGGCTGACGCCAAGCCCACCTGGAGATGCGATGATCCACACCGACCATGCCGCGCTGCGGGCCGCCCATGCTGGGGGCACCGGGCTGTGCACGGTGGTGGGGATCGATGGCAGCTTTTCGCGCCGGGTGGGCGCGCAAATGGCCACCCAAGGAGTCGGGCAAGGAGCCGGCGCGGATGCATCCGTGGCCGGCTCTTTGGCCGATGTCTGCCTGGAACGGCAACTGGCCGGAGACTTGGCGCAGATGGCGCCGGGCGCGGTGCCGGCGCTGCAGCGCTATGGCCGGGGTTCGCCGATCATCGATTTTCGCCTGCCCTGTGGTGGCGGGCTGGATATCCTGCTCGATCCCGCGCCCGATCGCGCTGCGCTGGCGCAGGTGGTGCAAGCACTAGACGCGCGCCAGCCGGCCAGCCTGCC
>NZ_KE148362.1:8149-10155 GCF_000410615.1 Novosphingobium sp. B-7
TGCCGCTGCCCGTGCCGGCCGATGCCCCGCCGCACCTGCTGCGTGCGCGGCCCTACATTCCCGCGCTCTCGCTGGTCTTGCTGGGCGAGGGCGCGGAGCTGACCGCGACGGCGGCGCTGGCCCGCACGATGGGCATCGCGACACAGGTCTTTGCCAAGGAAGACACTGGCGCGCTGCGCCTAGGCGGGGTGCCGCAGGGCGCGCAGGCCGATGCCTGGACCGCCATCCTGCTGCTGTTCCACGATCACGAATGGGAACGCACGATTCTGCGCTGGGCGCTCGACACGCCCGCGTTCTACATCGGCGCGCAGGGCGGGATGCGCGCGCGGATGGCGCGGCTGGATGACCTGGCGCGCGACGGGGTGAATGAAACCCAGCTGGCGCGGGTGACCAGCCCGATCGGCCTGATCCCCCGCACGCGCGAGCCCGGCGTGCTGGCGCTGTCGGCGCTGGCGGAAATCCTGGGCGCTTACGAGGCGCTGCATCCGCTGGCGTAACGCGCCAGGCGGCGGCCCTGTTGCACACCTGCCCGATTGCCATATGATAGCGATAACAAGGGCGCCCGCCTTGGCGCACCAGAGGGGATTGAGGGCAAAGATGCTGACAAGACGGGCGTTTGCAGTTTCGCTGGCAGGAACGGGAGCATCGGTTCTGGCCGGCCGTGCCGGCGCCGCCAATTTTCGGGCCATCCCGCAAAGACCATCGGCGCGGGTGATCGTCGACAATGATTTTGCCGGCGATCCCGATGGCCTCGTCGCGCTGGCGCATCAGTTGCTGACGCCCAAGACCCGGACGGTGCTGATCACCAGCTCGGCGCTGAACCCCAAGCTTACCGATCCCGCCATTGCCGGCAAGACCGCTGCCGCCGGTAAGGATATTGCCGAAGAACTGATGCGCCAGGCTGGCCTCGCTGCGCCGCCGCCGGTCTATGCCGGGACCGAGGATCTGGGCAACAGCAAGGCACCCGCATCGAAGGCGGCGCTGGCGATCGTGGCAGAGGCAATGCGCGATGATCCCTTGCCGCTGTTCTTTACCTGTGGCGGGCCATTGACCAACCTTGCCGCGGCGCTGCGCATCGAACCGCGGATTGCCCAGCGGATGACGGTGGTGTGGATCGGCGGTGGCAGCTATCCCAATGGCAACTGGGAATACAATCTGGCAACCGATGTTGCGGCGGCGCAAGAGGTTGTTGAGCGCTCCGCCGTTCCCTTGTGGCAGATTCCACAGGCGGCCTATCGGCAGATGCAGGCCTCGGTGGCCGAACTGGGTGACCAACTCAGGCCGATCTCGCCGTTCGGGGCGTGGCTCTATGATCGATTTACCACGCCGCCTGCCTTTATCAACGTGGGGGGCAGTTGGCCGCTGGGAGACAGCCCGACGGTGTTGCTGACGGCGATCTCGCCCGAGAGCAGCACTTTTGTTGATCGGACTGCGCGCCGGATCAATGCCGATGGCACATACGGGGCAGAAATCGCGGGACGAACCGTGCGCGTCTATGAGACGCTCGATGCACGGCTGACGTTTGCGGATTTCTATGCCTTGATGCGGCAGCATGCGCAGGGGCATTGACGCGCTGGGCTGCTGACGCCCCCTCCGACGGCCTGCGGCCGCCACCTCCCCCCGAGGGGGGAGGATCTGGCTGGGTTATCCTCCCCCCTCGGGGGAGGTGGCAGCCCGTAGGGCTGGCGGAGGGGGAAGCAGCGCTTGTGCGCGTGCCAGGTCTTCGGGCGTATCGATGTCCAGTGCCTGCTCGGCCGTCAGCGCCAGCGCGGGCGCATCGCGCAACAAGGCGCCTGCGCCGCGATCTCCCGTCAGCGCCAGCAACGCGGGGAAGTGCTGCGCGCCGAGCAGGGCCGGCGGCAGCGGCTGGCGGTTACAACTGCTGGTCAGGCGATCGCCATCGAATGCGGCCAGCATCGCGGCAAAGTGTGCCGCCGGCACCAGTGGCATATCGGCGAGCGCGATCAGCACGGCGTCTGCCCCCGGCGCGGCGGCAATGCCTAGCG
>NZ_KE148362.1:10192-22796 GCF_000410615.1 Novosphingobium sp. B-7
TGCGGCGCCTGGGGCGGATCGAGTGCCACGCGGGTAAAGCCTGGCAGGGCTGGCACATCGGGCGCGGCGACGAGGATGCGTTGCGCCAGGGGCAGGGCGGCGGTGGCAGCGGCGACGTGTTCGATTACCGGTTTGCCGGCCAGCAGGGCCGCGAGCTTGCCCCCGCCGAAGCGGCTGGCGCGCCCGGCGGCGAGCAGGACCAGGGCGATGTTCCGGCTCATCGCGCGCGCCGGATGCGGCTTTCGCTGATCAGCGGGGCCGGGCGGTTGATGAATGTCTTGAGCGCAAAGCTGCTTTGCACATGGGCGACGCCCTCGATCTGCGTCAGCCGTTCGAGCAGTTCGCGGTAGTGATCAAGATCGCGCACCACGCAGCGCAGCAGGAAGTCTGACCCGCCCGACATCAGAAAGCCGCTCATGATTTCGGGCAGCTGCGCCACTTGCGCCTCGAACCGGTCGAGCGCCTCGCGCTGCTGGCGTTCGAGCGTGACCGAGACGAACACGCTCATCTTGCCGGCCAGCGCGCGTTCGTCGAGCCGGGCGAAATAGCCGGTGATGAGGCCGGCTGCCTCCAACTGGCGCACGCGGCGGATCGTGGGGGTGAGCGAGAGGCCGATTTCCTCGGCCAGATCGCGCCAGCTCATTCGGCCATCGCGGGTGAGGCATTGCAGGATGCGGATATCCCAGGAGTCGAGTTCGGGCGGTGCGGTGGTTTCCGACATGTAAGCATGAATGCACTACATTTTGCTAAGCTGGTAGTGCAAAGTGCACTCCCGTGCTTTTACCTGCCCCGCAATTGGCAACCCTTTCCAACCCTTTCGCGTTATGCTGCCAGGGAAACCGAAAGGCCTGGGAAAGGATAATCGTGGCAGAATTCGCCAACCAGCAGCCCCTGGCGCTGCATGTGCCCGAGCCCAAGGCGCGGCCCGGTGCCGAGCCGGACTGGAGCGGCCTCAACCTGCCGCCGGTGGGCGCGCAGCCTCGCCCGGATGAGGCCTGCGCCGCTGCAGATACCTGGCCCTTGTGCACCGACCTGATCCGCGTGCTGGATGAAAATGGCCAGGCCGTGGGCCCGTGGAACCCGCGGCTCGATCCCGAAACCCTGCGCGCCATGCTGCGCAACATGGCGCTGACCCGCGCGTTTGACGAACGCATGTTTCGCGGCCAGCGCCAGGGCAAGACCAGCTTCTACATGAAGTGCACCGGCGAAGAGGCGACCTCGGTGGCGCCGGCCATGGCGCTGGCGGCCGATGACATGGTGTTTCCCAGCTATCGCCAGCAGGGCATCCTGATCACGCGCGGCTATCCGCTGATTGAGATGATCAACCAGATCTATTCCAACAAGGCCGACAAGCTGAAAGGCCGCCAGCTGCCGATCATGTATTCGGCGCGCGACTATGGCTTTTTCACCATCTCGGGCAACCTGGCCACGCAGTTGCCGCAGGCGGTGGGCTGGGCCATGGCCAGCGCGATTTCGGCCGATACCCGCATTGCCGCTGCCTGGGTGGGCGAGGGATCGACCGCCGAGGGCGATTTCCATTCGGCGATGACCTTTGCCACCGTCTACAACGCGCCGGTGGTGCTCAACGTGGTCAACAACCAGTGGGCCATTTCCAGCTTTTCGGGCTTTGCCGGGGGCGAACGCCAGACCTTTGCCGCGCGGGCGATCGGCTATGGCGTGGCCGGGCTGCGCGTCGATGGCAACGATCCGCTGGCGGTCTATGCCGCTACGCGCTGGGCGGCCAACCGCGCCCGCAGCAATGCCGGGCCGACGCTGATCGAGCATTTCACCTATCGCGCCGAGGGGCATTCGACCTCTGACGATCCCTCGCAATACCGCAGCGCGCAGGAACGCAGCACCTGGCCGCTGGGCGACCCGATCGTCCGGCTGAAGAACCATCTCATCGCGCTCGGCGAATGGGACGAGGATCGCCAGGCAGCGATGGACCAGGAACTGGCCGAGGCGGTGAAGGCCGCCACGCGCGCGGCCGAGGCCAACGGCGTGCTGGGCCACGGCCTGCACCATCCGTTCCACACGATGTTCGAAGACGTGTTCGAGACGCTGCCCTGGCACCTGCAGGAGCAGAGCGAGCAGGCCATGCGCGAGCGGCGGATCAAGTGGCCCGACTGGCGGCCCGAAGATGGAGACGATATGCCATGACGGACCAGGGAACGAGCCGTCGCATGACGATGATCGAGGCGATCAACGACGCCCTCGACGTGATGATGGAGCGCGACCCCGCCGTGGTGATCATGGGCGAGGACGTGGGCTATTTCGGTGGGGTGTTCCGCGCCACGGCGGGCCTGCAGAAGAAGTATGGCAAGACCCGCGTGTTCGATACCCCGATCAGCGAATGCGGGATTATCGGCGTGGCGGTGGGCATGGGCGCCTATGGCCTGCGCCCAGTGCCGGAAATCCAGTTTGCCGACTATATCTACCCCGGGCTGGATCAGCTGGTGTCGGAAGCGGCGCGGCTGCGCTATCGCTCGGCCGGGGAATTCATCGCGCCGCTGACGGTGCGCTCGCCGTTTGGTGGTGGCATCTTTGGCGGGCAGACCCACAGCCAGAGCCCGGAAGCACTGTTCACCCATGTCGCCGGCCTCAAGACGGTGATCCCGTCAAACCCGCACGATGCCAAGGGGCTGCTGATTGCCGCGATCGAAGACAACGATCCGGTGATCTTCTTCGAGCCCAAGCGCATCTACAACGGGCCATTCACCGGCGCTTATGACAAGCCGGTGGAGCCGTGGAGCAAGCACCCCGACAGCGAGGTGCCCGAGGGCCATTACACCGTGCCGCTGGGCAAGGCGCGCGTGGTGCGCGAAGGCGAGGCAGTGACGGTGCTGGCCTATGGCACGATGGTTCACGTCGCGCATGCCGTATGCATCGACAAGGGCGTGGATGCCGAGGTGATCGACCTGCGCACGCTGGTGCCGCTGGATATCGCCACGATCCGCGAGTCGGTGCGCAAGACCGGGCGCTGCATGATCGTGCATGAGGCGACCCGCACCGGCGGGTTTGGCGCAGAGCTTTCCGCCCTGGTGCAGGAGCATTGCTTCTACGAGCTGGAAGTGCCGATCGAGCGCGTGACCGGTTTCGACACGCCCTATCCGCACAGCCTGGAATGGGCCTATTTCCCGGGGGCCGTACGCATCGGCGAAGCCCTCGACCGTATCTGCAAGGATTGATCCCATGGCGCTTTACACCTTCCGCCTGCCCGACATCGGCGAAGGCATTGCCGAGGCCGAGATCGTTGCCTGGCACGTGCAACCCGGCGACACGGTGGGCGAGGACAGCCCGCTGGCCGACATGATGACCGACAAGGCCACCGTGGAAATGGAAAGCCCCGTGGCGGGCCGCGTGGTTTCGATCGCCGGCGAAGTGGGTGATCGCATTCCGATCGGCTCCATGCTGGTGGAGATCGAGGTGGCCGGCGAGGTTGGGGAAGGGGCTTCGACAGGCTCAGCCCGAACGGAACCTGAGCACGACGAACCCGCACCCGTTCGCCCTGAGCCTGTCGAAGGGCGCTTGCCGGACGTGGAGGTTGCGCAGGGGGCTTCGACAAGCTCAGCCCGAACGGAAACGAGGCAGGAGGAAACCGCACCCGTTCGCGCAGAACCTGCTACCGGACACCAGAGCGCCCGCGTGCTCGCCAGCCCGGCGGTGCGCCAGCGCGCCCGGGAACTGGGGATCGACCTGGCCCAGGTGCGTCCGTCGCAGGATGGGCGCCTGCGCCATGGCGATCTCGACCAGTTCCTCGCCTATAATCGCAGCTATGCCCCCGGCGCGGCGGCGCGGGCGGATGAGCAGGTCAAGGTGATCGGCCTGCGCCGCCGCATTGCCGAGAACATGGCCGCGTCCAAGCGCGCGATCCCGCATTTTTCCTATGTCGAGGAATGCGATGTCACCGCGCTGGAAGAACTGCGCGCGCAGCTCAATGCCGGCGGCCTCGATCGTCCGCGCCTGACCATGCTGCCGCTGCTGATCGTGGCGATCTGCCGCACGCTGCCGCAGTTCCCCATGCTCAACGCGCGCTATGACGATGAAGCCGGCGTGGTGACGCGCCACGGCGCGGTGCACCTGGGCATGGCGACGCAGACCCCGGCGGGCCTGATGGTGCCGGTGATCCGCAATGCCCAGGCGATGAACCCCTGGGCCCTGGCGCGGGAAATCGCCCGCCTGGCCGATGCCGCGCGCAACGGCACGGCCAAGCCGGACGAGCTTTCCGGCTCTACCTTCACTATCACCTCGCTCGGCCCGCTGGGCGGCGTGGCGACGACGCCGGTGATCAACCGGCCGGAAGTGGCGATCATTGGCCCCAACCGCATTGTCGAGCGGCCGATGTTCATGCCCGATGGCCTCGGCGGCGAACGCATCGCCAAGCGCAAGCTGATGAACATCTCGATCAGTTGCGACCACCGCGTGGTCGATGGCTGGGATGCAGCGAGCTTTGTCCAGGCGGTGAAGAAGCTGATCGAAACGCCGGCGCTTATTTTGGCGTAATTCCGGCTTTGCCGGAATTACGCTTGCGGCACCGGCCCGCTCCCCCACCCGACCTCCCATAGGGTACTATCGTTGGGAGGTCGGGTGGGGGAGCGGGCCGGTGCCGCAACGCCGAAACGTCAGTTTCGGCGCAAACGTCAAAAATCCGACGCGCGCGAGGCGGCGCGGGCCTTGGCGAATGAGTCGCGGCGGAAGGCCTCGAACGCCACGCGCTGGTCGTGCCCGGCATCCTTGGGATAGTCGCGGTATTCGGCGATGATCTCGTCAAAGATCTCACGCATCTCTTCCTTGTGATCGGGGTGCGAGAAAATGTGCAGGCGGTTTTCGCGCATGGCGTCGAGCGTGCGCTGCGCGATCACGTCGGGCTCCATGCCGAATTCGTGGACGCCCGCCAGGCGCTCCACGGCTTCCTGGTTCACCGGCTTGGCGCCACCCTTCAGGCTGTCGGGGCGGATCGCGTCGCTGGCGTAGATATAGCTTTTGACCAGGCCCGGGCACAGCACCGAAACCCCGATGCCATATTGCAGCAGCGAATAGTGCAGCGATTCCGAAAGGCCGCGCACGGCGAACTTGGTGGTGTTGTAGATTCCTGGCGTGCCGGCGGCGAGGAAGGCGGCCATTGAGGCGGTGTTGGTAATATGCCCGCCCTTTTGCGTGCCGGCCTTTACCCGTTCCACCATGCGCGGCACGAAGGTCATCACCCCGTTGATCACACCGTGAAGGTTGACGCCGAGCAGCCAGTCCCAATCGTCATAGCTTGATTCCTCGATCGGCTGGAAAAGGTTGACCCCGGCGTTGTTGAACAACAGCGAGACCGGGCCGAATTCGGCCTCCACGCGGTCAGCCGCCTCGCGAAACGCCTCGCGGCTCGACACGTCGAGTTGGACGCCCATGACTTCGCGGTTGTCGAGGCTGGCCAGGGCCTGGTCGATCGAATCCTGGCGAATGTCGGCAATCGCCACTTTGCAGCCTTCGTTGAGCAACTGGCGGACGAGGCCGATGCCGACGCCGTTGGCGCCGCCGGTGACGAAGGCCGTGCGGCCGGCAAAATCCTTCATGCGGTTACTCCCATCCGGGTGGCCTTGAGTGCGTTTTGCCGCTCGATCTCGGCGGTGATCGCCGGGTTGCGGAACAGCATGGCGAACGTCTGCTTGTATTCGGGGTTTTCCGGCAGGTGGGTCTGCACCGCGGCGGTGGTCGCCTCGCCCCGTTCCTTCACGCCCACCAGGAATTCGGAGTGGGTGAGGATATAGAGTTCATCGTTGAGGATGCCTTCGAGCACGCGCTCCCCGACCTGCTCCTTGGTCTGGTAGAGGTGCGAGAAATTGCCGCCGGCCTGGCGGCGCTTGTCGGCTTCGGCATAGCCGGTTTCGGCCAGCTCTGCCGGGCGGGTCTTGCCGGCTTCGGCAATGTTGGATTGCACCGCGCCGGGGCAGAACGCGGAACAGATCACCCCGCGCGATTCCAGTTCGGGGCGCATGCATTCCATCATCGAGGTGACGGCCGCCTTGCCCGAGGAATAGATCGTGGTCGCCGCCGCCGGCACGAGGGCGGACATCGAGGCGGTGTTGACGATATGGCCGCCTTCGCCATGGGACAGGATGCGCGGCAGCACCGTGACGATGCCGTTGATCGTGCCGCCCAGGTTCACGCCCATGACCCAGTCCCAATCGGCGAAAGTGGCGAGGTCGGTCGGGCCGACCACGGCGACGCCGGCATTGTTGACCAGGATGTGGATCTTGCCAAAGCGCGCCTCGATCGCATCGGCCACCGCGGCATAGTTGGCGCGGTCGGTCACATCGAGCTTGAGCGCGAGGACGCGGTCGGTCGCCCCGCCGGCCACGTCGGCCAGTTCGGCGCTACCCTGCGCCAGGTGATCGTCGCGAATATCGGCAATCGCCACGTTCATGCCCGCGCCCAGCAGCGCCTTGGCGATTCCCAGGCCAATTCCGCTGGCCCCTCCGGTGACGAGTGCTGTTTTGCCCGGCAGATTCTGCATGGTTCCTCTCCGTTTTTGCAAGATAACGTTTGTTATGGTGGCGCGCGTTGATCGCAGCCCGTCATTTGTTTTTGTGCCTACCCTATTCACTACCTGAGAATTGTATGCAAGACTAACAATGATCCGGATGAAAATGGCCCGATTCCAAGAAAGGCCGGCCGGGAGAGGAGAGACGCGATGGCAGGTGCAATGGCACCGACGATCCCCGATGACGGGGTAGCCGCCCTTCAGGCAGAGGCAGCGTTCGACAGCGAATCGGCCGTGCCGACAACGCAGCCCTGGCCAGCGGCGGGCGCGGCGTGGTTCGCGCTGTTCGCCATCGTGCTGGCCACGTTCCTCAACTTCTTTGACCAGACCGTGTTTGGCATGCTGGCCCAGCGCATCAAGCAGGATTTCGCGTTGAGCGACGAGGCATTGGGGTTCCTGGGTGGGCCGGCCAGCGTGATTTTCTTCGTGGTGGTGGGCATCCCGCTGGCGCGGTTGGCCGATATCTATCCGCGCCGCCTGGTGCTGGCCGGCGGCATGCTGGCGACGGCCACGATCATGGCGCTGGGCGGCATGGCGCAAAGCTTTGGCCAGTTCGTGGGCAGCCGCATGTTCCTGGGCGCGGGCGGATCTGCCCATGCGCCGGCGTCCTATTCGCTGCTCGCCGATTTCTTCCCGCCCAAGAAGATCACGCGCGCCTTTGCCGTGCTGCAACTGGGTTTCATCGGCGGCACCACGGTGGGCGTGGCGCTGGGCGGCAAGTTGATCATGTGGCTGGCGGGCCGGCCCGATCCGGTACTGCTGGGCCTGCGCATCCATTCCTGGCAGCTGATCCTGCTGGGCGAGGCGGTGGCGGGCCTGCTGGCGGCCCTGCTGCTGCTGGCGATCCGTGAACCGGCACGACGCGGCCATCAACCGGCCGCGCGCCAGGGCGGCGTGGCGGCTGAAACCAGCCTGGGCCGGCGCGTTGTGGCGTTCACCGGATTGGACGCGGTGCGTGCCATCCATGCGCGTGGCCGCGTCTATTATCCGCTGTTCCTGGGGCTGGCGCTGGCCGCGATCGAAACCTTTGGCCTGGCGTTCTGGCGGGTGCCGTTCATGATCCGCACTTATGGCTGGGACGAGGGACGCATCGGCATGGTCATGGCGCCGATGCTGCTGGTCAGTTCGCTGCTGGGCATTTTCCTGGGCGGCGTTTTCGTGGAATGGATGGCCAAGCGGCACAAGGACGCCAACGTGCGCTGTGCCGCGATCCTGTTTGCGCTGGTCACGATCTGCGCGATTACCGCGCCGCTGATGCCGACCGGCGAGACCAGCCTGGCGGTCATGGCGCTGGGCGGGATGTTCGGCCTGGCCGGCGCCGTGCCGCAGAACGCGGCGATCCAGCGCATCGCACCCAACGAGATGCGCGGTCAGGTCACCGCGATCTATCTGTTCATGTTCACTTTCTTTGGGGCGATGGGCAGCTTTGTGGTGGGCGTGGTGGCGCAGCGCATCGTGGGGGTGGAAGCGCAGCTGTGGAAGGCGCTGGTGATCACCGCCGGCGCGCTGCTGCCGATCGCCACGGTGTCGATGATCCTGGCGATCCGGCCCTATCGGGAAGAAGTGGCGCGTCTGGAAGCGCAAGGGCGTTGACAGCCGCTTGCTGATCCGCAATTTGTTAGTGACACATACAAAATGGAGAGAGCGATGACGGGCGAAGCGGCAGGCGATCGTATTGCGCTGCTTGAACAAAAGCTGGCCCAGGTGGAAGCCCGCCTGACCGTGCGCGAGGACGAGCTGGACGTGCGCAAGCTCCAGCATCTCTATGGTTATCTGATCGACAAGTGCCTCTATAACGAAACGGTCGACCTGTTCACCGACGATGGCGAAGTGCGCTTTTTCGGCGGTGTGTGGAAAGGCAAGGAAGGCATTCGCCGCCTCTATGTCGAGCGGTTCCAGAAGCGCTTCACCTATGGCAACAACGGCCCGATCGATGGCTTCCTGCTCGATCACCCGCAGTTGCAGGATATCATCGATATCCAGCCCGATGGCGTCACCGCGCTGGCGCGCGCGCGCTCAATGATGCAGGCCGGGCGACACAAGGATTTCGAGGGCGACGCGCCGCACCTCAAGGCCCGGCAATGGTGGGAAGGCGGCATTTACGAAAACACCTACAAGAAGGTGGACGGCAAATGGCGCATGCATATCCTGAACTACATGCCGATCTGGCACGGTGATTTCGAAAAGGGCTGGGCGCACACGCCGCCCGAGTACGTGCCGTTCCCCAAGGTGACCTATCCCACCGATCCCAGCGGGCCGGATGAACTGCTCGAAGGCCACTGGCTGTGGCCCACGCACAAGATCACCCCGTTCCACATGAACCACCCGATCACCGGCAAGCCGATCGAGGCGCAGCGCCTGCAGCGCGACCTCGATCACGATGCCGCGATCGCTGCGAAGTAAGCCCCAGCCCATGACCACGACGACCTATCCCTCGCTTTGCATGATCATCAACGGCCAGCGCGTGAGCGGGGGTGGGCGGCGCACCCACGCCGTGGTCAACCCGGCGACGGGCGCGGTGCTGGGCGAACTGCCGCTGGCCGATGTCGCAGACCTTGACGCCGCCCTCGATGTGGCGGCGCAAGGCTTTGCGCTGTGGCGCAAGTCCACCCCGCAGCAGCGTGCCGCCGTGCTCAATGGCGCGGCCCGGCTGATGCTGGAGCGGCAGGAAGACCTGGCGCGGATCGCCACGCTGGAGCAGGGCAAGACCCTGCCCGAGGCGCGGATCGAGGTTCTGATGAACGTCGGGCTGTTCCAATTCTATGCCGGCGAGGTGCAGCGCATCTATGGCCGCGCGCTGGTGCGGCCCACCGGCATGCGCTCTACCGTCACGCACGAGCCGGTTGGCCCGGTGGCGGCCTTTGCGCCATGGAATTTCCCGCTCGGCAATCCCGGGCGCAAGCTGGGGGCACCGATCGCCGCAGGCTGTTCGGTGATCCTCAAGGCGGCCGAGGAAACCCCGGCCAGCGCGCTGGGCGTGCTGCAATGCCTGCTCGATGCCGGGTTGCCGCCGCAAGTGGCGCAGGCCGTGTTCGGCGTGCCCGACGAGGTCAGCCGGCATCTGCTCGGCAGCCCGGTGATCCGCAAGCTGTCGTTCACCGGATCGACCCAGGTGGGCCAGCACCTGGCCAAGCTGGCGGCCGACGACATGAAGCGCACGACGATGGAATTGGGCGGCCATGGCCCGGTGCTGGTCTTTGCCGATGCCGACCTTGATCGCGCGATCGAAACGGCGGTGGCGCACAAGTATCGCAACGCCGGGCAGGTCTGTGTCAGCCCGACGCGGTTCATCGTGGAAGAGCCGGTGTTCGAGGCTTTCCGCGATGGCTTTGCCGCCCGCGCGGCGCAGGTGCGCGTGGGCAACGGGCTGGAGGATGGCGTGCAGATGGGCCCGATGGCCAATCCGCGCCGGCCTGAGGCGATGGAGCGCCTGATCGGCGACGCCTTGGCGCGCGGCGCACGCCTGCACACCGGTGGTGAGCGGGTGGGCAATGCCGGGTTCTTCTTTGCGCCCAGCGTGCTGTCTGACATTCCCCTGGATGCCGCGATCATGAACGAGGAGCCGTTCGGGCCGGTGGCGCTGATCAACCGCTTTGCCGATGCCGATGCGATGATCGCCGAGGCCAATCGCCTGCCCTATGGCCTGGCAGCCTATGCCTGGTGCCAGGGCCATGCCACCCGCGCCCGCGTGGCGGCCGAGGTGGAAACCGGCATGCTGGGCATCAACACGACGATGATCGGCGGCGCCGATGCGCCATTTGGCGGGGTGAAATGGTCGGGCCACGGGCACGAGGATGGCCCCGAAGGCCTGATGGCGTGCCTGGTGACCAAGACCGTGCACGAAGCCTGATGCGCAACGTTATGGGCGGGCAACATTCGGGAAAAGCAAGCGGCATAGCGGGGCAGGCTTGTCTGCTGCCTGCCGGAGTGCCCGATGCGCCGAATGCTTTTTCCTGCCCTGGTCCTTGCCGCCACTCCCGCTCTGGCGGCGGAGGACGACGCGCAGGTGTGGCTGGCGCAGCAATCGTTCCTCAACCTCAACCAGGACCTCGTGCTGTTCACCGACGTGCAGCTGCGCCTGACCGACGATGCGCAGCGCGCCGGGCAAGCGATCGTGCGCGGGGCGCTTGGGGTCAAGCTCGACCGGTCGACCACAGTCTGGGGCGGCTATGGCTATATCCGCAGCGATCCGCTGGGCGGGCGGGTGAGCCACGAACACCGCGTGTTCGAGCAGGTGACCTGGCGCGCGTTTGGCGACGGGGCGGGCAATGGCACCACGCGCCCGACGCTGACCGGGCGCACCCGGCTGGAACAACGCCTGGTCGACGGGCAGGGCGGAACGGGTTGGCGCCTGCGCCAGCTGGTGCGGCTCGACGTGCCGCTGGGCAAGCCGGGCACGCCGCAGGCGGTGGTCTGGGCCGAACCGTTCGTGGGCCTCAACCGCACCGGCTGGGGCCAGAAATCGGGTTTCGACCAGCTGCGCGGCTTTGCCGGCGTGGCCTTGCCGGTGGGCCGCGGCATCAGCGTGGAGGCGGGCTATTCCGGCCAGTATGTCTCGCGCCCGGCGCGCGAGGATCGCATGAATCACATTGCCAGTCTGTCGCTCATGATCCGCAGGTGATCGCGCGCGGGCCGGCCCATAACCAGGAGAGGCCCGCATGACCCAGGATCTGAAAACCGGCGGCGCGCAAGGATATTTGCGCATCGCCACCGAGGAAGCCTTTGCCACCCAGGAACAGGTCGATGCCTATCTGCGCATGATCCGCGATGGCGAGGCGGACATGGGGCTAGTCTCGCTTTGGGGGTTTTACGCCCAATCGCCGTCGGAGCGCGCGGTGCAGATCATGGAGCGCCTGCTCGACCTGGGCGAGCGGCGCATTGCCGACATGGATGCGACCGGCATCGACAAGGCGATCCTGGCGCTGACCTCGCCCGGGGTGCAGCCGCTGACCAACCTCGACGAAGCCAAGGCGATTGCCACCCGCGCCAACGATCGGCTGGCGAGCGCCTGTGAAGCCTATCCCGACCGCTTCATCGGGCTTGGCACCGTGGCCCCGCAGGACCCGGAATGGTCTGCCCGTGAAATCCATCGCGGCGCCAAGGAACTGGGCTTCAAGGGCATCCAGATCAACAGCCACACGCAAGGGCGCTATCTCGACGAGGAATTCTTCGATCCGATCTTCCGTGCCCTGGTCGAGGTGGACCAGCCGCTTTATATCCATCCCTGCACGCCCCCCGATGCGATGATCGGGCCGATGCTGGAGGCAGGCCTGGATGGCGCCATCTTTGGCTTTGGCGTGGAAACCGGCATGCACCTGCTGCGGCTCATCACGATCGGCATCTTTGACAAGTATCCCAGCTTGCAGATCATGGTCGGCCATATGGGCGAGGCGCTGCCCTATTGGCTCTATCGCCTTGATTTCATGCACCAGGCCGGCGTGCGGTCACAGCGCTATGCCCGGATGAAGCCGCTCAAGAAGACCATTGCCGAATACCTGCGCTCCAACGTGCTGGTGACCAATTCCGGCATGGCGTGGGAGCCGGCGATCAAGTTCTGCCAGGAGGTGATGGGCGCGGACCGCGTGATGTATGCGATGGACTATCCCTATCAGTATGTGGCCGATGAAGTGCGCGCGATGGACGCGATGGACATCACGCCCGAAACGAAGAAGAAGTTCTTCCAGACCAACGCGGAACGCTGGTTCAAGCTGTAATCTTGTCGATCACGCAGGCCGAAGGAGAATGAGCATGTACGCTGTTGCGGGTGCATCGGGCCAACTGGGGCGTCTGGTGCTGGCTGAACTGGTGGCCAAGGTGGGCGCTGGCAATGTCGTGGCGCTGGCGCGCGATCCGGCCAAGCTGGAAGGCAGCGGCGTGGCCGTGCGCGTGGCCGATTACGACAAGCCCGAAACGCTGGCGCCGGCGCTGTCCGGGGTGGAGCGGCTGCTGCTGATCTCGGGCAATGCCGTGGGCGCACGCGTGCCGCAGCACGCCGCCGTGATCGACGCGGCCAAGGCGGCCCGCGTCGGCCTGATCGCCTATACCTCGATCCTCCATGCCGACACCTCGACCATC
>NZ_KE148362.1:22918-28520 GCF_000410615.1 Novosphingobium sp. B-7
CGATTGCCCACGGCGCCATTCTGGGCGCGGCCGGGCAGGGCCGCATCGCCAGCGCCACCCGGGCCGATTATGCCGCGGCTGCGGCCCAGGCGCTGATCGGCGCCAAGGGCGGCGAAGTCTATGAATTGGCGGGCGATACCGCCTTTACCATGGCGGAATTCGCGGCCGAAGTGGCGCGGCAGGCGGGCAAGCCGGTGGCCTATGTCGATATGTCCAAGGCCGATTATGCCGCCGCGCTCGAAGGGGTGGGATTGCCTGGCTTCCTGGCGCAGATGCTGGCCAATTCCAGCTTTGAATCGAGCAAGGACCAACTGTTTGACGACAGCCGCACGTTGAGCGCGCTGATCGGCCGGCCCACCACACCGATCGCCCAGACCATCGCTGCGGCATTGGCCTGAGCATGACAGAGAGCAATAGCGCAGCCGGCCCATCGCGCACGATCGCGCGCGGGGGCTGGTATGCCCTGGTGCTGGTGGCGCTGACCAATGCGATGAGCCTGCTCGATCGCCAGATCCTGGCGATCCTGGCCCCGGCGATCAAGCACGACCTGGGCGTGGGCGATGCCGAGATGGGGCTGCTCTATGGCACTGTCTTTGCGCTGTTCTATGCCTTGTTCTCGCTGCCGGTAGGGCGCCTGGCCGATGGCTGGACGCGCACCCGGCTGCTGGGCATCAGCCTGGTGCTGTGGTCGGCGGCGACCGGGCTGGGGGGCCTGGCCACCAGTTTTGGCCTGCTGGCGCTGTCTAGGCTGGGCGTGGGCATTGGCGAGGCGGCTACCCAGCCGGCGGGCACGTCGCTGATCTATGATTTCTGGCCCAAGCACCGGCGCGGTTTCGTCATGGCGGTGATGGCCTCGGCGATTGCGCTGGGGCTGGGCGGCTCGTTGATTCTGGGTGGCGTTGCCGCGCAAGCCTGGACCGAGCATTGGGCGGGGGGCAGCGCGCCGCTCGGCCTCAAAGGCTGGCAGTTTGCGTTTCTGGTGGCGGCGGCGCCTGGTTTCGTCCTTGCCGCATTCGTCGGCACCATGAAGGAACCGGCACGCGGGGCGATGGATGGCATACCCGCGCCGGTCGATCCGCATCCGTTTCGCGCCAGTATCGCGCTGCTCGGTGGGGTGACGCCGGGGTTGCACTGGATCGCCATGGCGCTGCGCCGCGCCAAGGCTGCGGCTTTTGCCACCAACCTGGCGGCGCTGGCCGGGATCGCGGCGGTCATGGCCGTGCTGGCGGTGATCTGCCGGGGCCTGTCGGCCCGGCCGCCGCTGCCGCTGGGGCCGATCACGGTCGATGCGCATAGCCTGCAATGGGGCGTGATCGGTTTTGGCCTGTTCGTGCTGGTCAACCTGATGCAGCGCATGCGCGCCGATGATGCCCAGGCCTTTCGCGTGATTGCCGGATCGCCCACGCTGATCATGGCGATCGCGGTGGGCACACTGCAATCGGCGATCAACTATGGGATGATGGCGTTCAACCCCAGCTTCCTGATCAAGACCTATCACCTTTCGATGAAGGACACCGCGCTGCAGTTCGGGCTGCTGTCAGCGGCGATGGGCATTGTCGGCCCGCTGATCTGGGGGCCGCTGGCCGATCTGCTGCACCGCCGCCTGCCGTCTTCGGGCCGGGCGCTGGTCGCGCTGTTTGCCATGGGGGTTTCGCCGCTGCTGTCGTTCTGGACGTACCTTTCGCCCGATCCGACCACGTTCTATTGGCACTTTGCGATCTACAGCCTGGTGCTGACCGGGTGGATGCCACCGCTCTATGCCATCATGTATGACCAGGTGCTGCCGCGCATGCGGGGGATCACCGCCAGCCTCTATCTGCTGACGATGACCATCGTGGGCATGGGTATCGGCCCCTATGCCGTGGGCCTGATTTCCGATGCCACGGGCAACCTGACCCACGCCATGCTGACGATGAATGCCGTGGCCATTCCCATCGTGGTCTTGATGCTGCTGATCGCACGGCGCAGCGCGCGGGACGAGGCCGGGTTGCGCGCGCGGGCGTGAGGGGGGCGGCGTTGTGACAGGCTTCGTACCACCCCCCGACCCCCTCCTCTTCAGAGGAGGGGGTCGGGGGGTGGTGGAAACCACAAGCAACCTTACAGAACGCGCCACACCCACAGCTTGATGCCCAGGGGATAGCGCGCGCCGCTGCATACGAAGATCGAGCGGTTCATCCATTCATACTTGCCCACCGGCGCGATGAATTCGGGCACGGTGCGGAAATAGTATTCGGCCGGATCGACTTCCTCGCCGGCGGCAAGCCGGGCCATGACATCGGGCGGGCCGTGGCGCAGGCCCTTGTTGCGGATCTGGATCAGCACGCCATCGTCGGTTTCGATCGCATAGAGCGCATCGGCCACGGTTACCCCGTCGGCGCGGGTGAGCTGCCAATCGGCGGAATTGCCGACCAGTTGTCCCTGGATCAGCGGCCCTTCAACCCGCCCGCCGCCGACGATGGGAATGATGCGGCGGGCGCCGTCATAGGTCTGGCCGATCTGGCGCGGCGGCTCCAGATCGCCGCTCGCCTCATAGACGAATTCCAGTTCGGGCTTGATCATGCATGCTCTCCCATCGGCCAGATCGTTATGCGTCATAGCATGGCGCGGTCATGCCGCCAGGCCGATGTCGGCCGCATCGGCCCAGTTGCCGTGCAGGCCAAAGCGCAGGCGAATGGGGATGTGCACGGTGGCAAGCGGCCCCTGGGCGATCGCCTGCGCATCGAAGATCAACAGGTCGCTGCGGGCCTCTTCCAGGCGGTTGCACACCTGCACGATCCAGCCATCGCCTTCGGGCGCGTCCTTGCTGCGCGGGATGAAGCACGGCTCTTGCAGGCTGCTGACCGGGCCGCACCACCAGTGCTGCTCTTCGCCTGTGGCAAAGTTCTTGTGGAACAGGCAATTCATCAACAGCCCGCCGGCGCTGCCGCCGCGCAGCTCGACCGGGCGCTGCATGTCCATTTCCAGGAACCAGCCGTGGTGCGTATGCTGCCCGGCAAAGCGATCGTCGATGCGCGGAAATTCGCAGGCAGTGTTCGACAGGCGCTCGATCGCGGTAAAGGCATCGCCGTTGCTGGCCATGTCCACCACCCAATCGGTGGGATAGCTCATCGCTTCGCGTCCGTTGAACGGGGCGCCGTGCACATCGGGGAAGAACGGGAACATGTTGTTCTTCGCCTCGCAGGTGACGAAGTGGATCTTGCTGCCCTCTTGCCAGGCGTTGAGCACGTGGCTGGCAAAGCAGTTGTCACGCGTGAACCAGCGAATGTCTTCCTGGGTCACGCCGTCGCGACGCGGGATCACGCCCAGGTGAACGGGCTTGGTGGTGTCAAAGCCGAAGTGCGGCAGGCCCGCCTCCAGCCGCTCCCAACTGCCGATCGAGGGCACGATGTGCAGCAGCAGATAGTCCTGCGTGATGCCGAAGTCGTGCATCATGCAGTAATAGGGCACCTTGAACCACACCTCGCGCACCAGTTCGCCGGTCGGGCTTACTTCCATGTAGGTCACGTCATCGGTGCACAGGCCGCTGGCGGCATAGCCGATCGCCACCATGTTGCCGGTGGCCGGATCGACCTTGGGATGGGCGGTAAAGGTTTGGCCGGTCATGCGGCCACCGAACTTTTCAAAGCCGATGGTTTCCATGCTGGCCGGGTCCATCAGCAGGGCGGGGCTGTCTTCCTTCATTGCCCACAGCTTGCCGGCGTGGATGAAGGCATTGGTATTGGCGGTGGAGCGGATCTGCCCTTGCACGCTCTCGTCATCGGTCAGCGGGTTGCGATAGGCGCCGAACAGGCCCTTGCCGGCGGCCTTTTCCAGTTTCCACTTGTCGGTGTGGGCCCAGCGCTGGCGGAAATCCACCTGCCCATCGTGGATGTGGAACCGGGTGATCATGCCATCGCCGTTGAAGGCAATATCGTCACCCAGGCGCGGGGGGAATTGCGGGT
Source organism: Novosphingobium sp. B-7 (assembly GCF_000410615.1). Classification (NCBI taxonomy): domain Bacteria; kingdom Pseudomonadati; phylum Pseudomonadota; class Alphaproteobacteria; order Sphingomonadales; family Sphingomonadaceae; genus Novosphingobium; species Novosphingobium sp. B-7. Next base: position 26,860 of record NZ_KE148362.1, read on the forward strand.
CTGGCTGAACGCGGTAAAACGCCCCGTTCAGTTCGCGGGGAATTTCCCCATCGTGGGCCAGGTCGGCAATGTCGGCCTCGACCCGCGACGGGGTGTTGAAGCCGGTAAAGCTGGGCGAGGCGGGAAAGTGAGACACTGGCATCCTCCTGCTAGTTTTGTATGGTTGGCTAACAATTGCGCTTATCTGATGCGCAAGGCAATGGGGAGCAGGCATTGATCAAGGACAAGTTTGCCGATGTGGTGACCCCGCCACCGGGCGAAGAGGCCGATATCGGCGAAATCAACGGCATCCTGGGCTTTCATATCCGCCTGGCCCATGGCGCCTGCCTGCGCCATTTTACCGAGACCTTCACCGAGCTGGACCTGACGCAGAAGCAGGTTTCGGTGCTGTGGCTGGTCGACGATCACCCCGGCATTGCCCAGACCGACCTGGCCCAGCGCCTGCGGATGGACCGCGCCACCACCATGGCGATCATCAACCGCCTTCAGGCCAAGCACTATCTGCGGCGCGACCGATCGGCCGAGGACGGGCGCAAGCAGGCGCTGTTCCTGGAACCTGAAGGCCAGGCCATGCTCTCGCGCGCCAAGTTCGCGATTGGCGAGCATGAGGCCTGGGTGAAGCGCCACTTTTCCGACAAGGAAGTGAAACTGTTGCTGGAATTGCTGGCGCGCATTCACGAGTAGCCAGATCGCTCCGGCATGTTATAAACCATAGCAATAACGCGTCAGCCGGGCGCGGACGGGAGAGATACGATGTTGCACGATCCGCGCGAGGTGATTCGCCAATCCCCGATGGGAACGCGGCAGTGGATCGCCGTGGCGCTGATGATCGCCCTCAATGCGCTCGACGGGTTCGACGTGCTGTCGAGCGCCTTTGCCGCGCCGGGCATTTCCAAGGAATGGGGCATCGGGCGCGATGCGCTGGGCGTGGTCCTGTCGATGGAACTGATCGGGATGGGCTTTGGGTCGATCCTGCTGGGCGGCGCGGCAGACCGGTTCGGCCGGCGTCCCACCGTATTGGGCTGCCTGGTGGTGATGGCCGTGGGCATGGGCCTGGCGACCACTGCGGCCAATCCCTATTCGCTGGGGGTGTGGCGCCTGCTGACCGGCCTCGGCATCGGCGGCATGCTGGCGGCGATCAACGCGGTCACGGCCGAAATCTGCAGCAACAAGGGCCGCAGCCTGGCGATGTCGTTGATGGTGATCGGCTATCCCATCGGCGCCACGGTGGGTGGCACGATCGCGGCGCTGCTGCTGAAAAGCGGCGATTGGCGCGTGGTATTCGAATTCGGCGCCATCGCCACGCTGGTGTTCATTCCGCTGGTGTTCTTCCTGGTGCCGGAAACTCCGGCCTGGTTCCTGGTCAGCCGCCCGGCCGATGCCCTGGCGCGGGCCAACCGCTCGCTCGCCGCGCTACGCCTGCCGGCAGCGCAGGCACTGCCGCCGGTGGAAACCGGTGCGCCGCGGGCCAGCCTGCTCGATATCCTGCGGCCCGGCCTGGTCGGCACCACGCTGCTGCTGACGCTGGGCTATTCGCTGCATTGCATCACGTTCTACTACATCCTCAAGTGGAGCCCCAAGATCGTGGCCGATTTCGGCTATACCCAGCCGCAGGCTGCCAGCGTGCTGGTGTGGGCCAACATCGGTGGTGCGATCGGTGG
>NZ_KE148362.1:28847-46563 GCF_000410615.1 Novosphingobium sp. B-7
TGCTGACCGTGTCGGTCATCATGGCGTTGGGGTCGCTCGGCGCGGCCGCGACGCTGCTGGCGCTGCGGCTGCGCGCGGCGGATTGATGGGAGTGAGCGCGCGGGCGTGGCACCTTGGGTGCCGCGCCTGCCGCGTTCAGCGCAGAAGGCCGGGCGCCAAAAGGGTGAGGATCTTCACGTCCACCGCCATGCCTTCGGCCCGGCGCGCGGCGATATAGTCGGCCATGCCATCCAGCGGCACGTGGTGCACAGTGATGCCTTCGCCTTCCACGCCGCCACCGGCCGAAACACGCGCCAGGCCATGGGCGCGGAACAGGGTGAAGCTTTCCGAGACCATGCCGGGGCTGGACCAGAACTCGCCCAGCGGTTCCATGCGCGTGGCGCGATAGCCGGTTTCCTCTTCTAGTTCACGCAGGGCGGCCAAGCCAGCATCTTCGCCGGCGCTGCTGTCATCGTCGCCGATCAGGCCGGCGGGCAATTCGATGCACGGGCGGCCCAGCGGCACGCGGAACTGTTCGACCAGGATAACCTCGCGCGCGTCGGTGATCGCCAGGATCACGGCGGCGCGAATGTTGCGCGCCCGGCCGACATATTCCCAGCGGCCGCGCGTCTTGGCGGTGATGAAGCGGCCTTCCCAGCGGGTTTCTTCGGGATTGTCGCGGTATTCGTCTTCGAGACTCATAGCAGGATAGGTCCGTCGGGCAGTTCATTGTGATCGTGCGCCCGCGCCGGGGAGGCTTGGCGCAGCACGGCGCCGATCTGGGCGAGGGCGGCCTCCATGCCTTCGGCGAGGTTCCCTTCGCGCAAGGGGCCGAGCAGCGCGGCCATCGCCTCGCCCCAGACATCGGGGCTGACGCGATCGGCGATGGCGCTGTCGGCAATGATTTCGGCCTTGCGTTCGGCCAGCGAGACATAGAGCACCACGCCGGTGCGCCCTGTGGTGCGGCTTTCCGCGCTCAGGCGGAAGGCAGTCAGCGCGCGGGCATGGACCCGTGCCCGCTTGATCGGCGTCGGGGTGAGCCACAGGCGCAAGGCGCGCCATTGCAGCAGCGCCAGCATGGCGGTGAACTTGAGCAGGGCCACGCTCAGCGCCAGGCCGAAATAGGCGCGCGCGGTCCATTCCGTGGCCCACAGGCCCAGCACGCGATCGACCAGCGCGACATAGAATGCCGGCGCCGTTTCCAGCGCGGCGAGGGCGAGGAACGCGATGAACACCGCCCAAGCCAGCGCAACGTCGGCATAGGGATCGGACGCCGGCGTGATCACCGGGACGATCTCGCCCGCGGTTTCGGCCTCGGCCCGGGCCACGGCTGCGGCAATGCGGGCCTGTTCCGCCTCGGTCAGGATCATGTCACCAACTCCCCGAGGCGCCACCGCCGCCAAAGCTGCCACCGCCGCCGGAAAATCCGCCGCCACCGCCCCAGTCGGAGCCGCCGCCCCCGCCACCACCGCTCCAGCCACCGCTGGGGAAGATGAACACGCCCGGCCCACCACCGCCATAGCGGCGACCGCCGCCGCGCATGGCGCGGATGAACGGCAGGACGAAGAACAGGCCGAAGATCACCAGGAATACCACGGTGCCGGCATCGAAATGCGGTTCGCGCGCCTGTTTCTGCGCCTGCTCGGCCTTCGCCGCTACCTGGCGGGCCTGGTCTTCGGGCAGCTTGAGCTGGGCGATCAATTGATCGGTGGCGGCGTTGATGCCACCGGCATAATCGCCGGCCTTGAAGCGGGGCACGATCTCGCGCTGGATGATAATTTCAGACAAGGCATCGGTCAGGATACCCTCCAGGCCATAGCCGACCTCGATCCGCACCTTGCGCTCTTTGGGAGCAACCAGCAGAATCGCGCCGTCGTTGCGCTGCTTGTCGCCCAGACCCCAGGTGCGGCCCAGGCGATAGCCATAGTCCTCTATCTCGTACCCTTGAAGATCGGGCACGGTGGCCACCACCAGTTGGCGCTGCGATTGCTGTTCCAGCGCGGCCAGCTTGGCATCGAGGGCCTGGACCTGCTGCGGGTTGAGCAGATGGGCATCATCCACCACGCGCCCGGTGAGTTGCGGGAACGTCTGCGCCCAGGCTGGCGTGGCGAAGATCGCCAGCACCAGCAGGGCAAGGGCGGCCAGCCGCTGCGCCGCGCTCTGTTTCATCGGCTTAATTGAAATTGACCTTGGGCGCGGTATCGGCGCCCGGCGTCGTCGCCTGGAACGGCACCATCGGCTTGGCACCATAGATCACCTTGGCCCCGATCACTGCCGGGAACGTGCGGATCGTGGTGTTGTAGGACTGTACCGCGTCGTTGTAATCGCGGCGGGCCACGGCGATACGGTTTTCCGTACCTTCCAGTTGGCTTTGCAGGGCCAGGAAGTTTTCGTTCGACTTGAGGTCGGGATAGGCTTCGACATTGGCCATCAGCCGGCCCAGGCCCTGCGACAGCTGGCCCTGGGCGTTCTGGTAGGCGGCCACCTTGGCCGGATCGGTAAGATCGGCGGCGGTGATCTGGACCGAGGTGGCCTTGGCGCGGGCCTCGGTCACCTTGACCAGGGTATCCTGTTCCTGCTTGGCATAGCCTTTGACCGTGGCGACCAGGTTGGGCACCAGATCGGCGCGGCGCTGGTACTGGTTCTGCACTTCGGCCCATTTGGCCTTGGCGTTTTCCTCGGCCGTGGGGATCGTGTTGACGCCGCAGCCGGCAAGGCTGCCGGCCGCCACGGCGACCAAGGCAAAGCGGGGCAGGAAGCGGTTGAAAGCGCGGGACATGGATCGATCCTCGTTGCAGATGCGCAAGAGACATAGCGCGGCATGGTTGCGGATCAAGGGCAGTGCCTTGTCGTTGATCGAACTGTAAACGATTTGCCTGCGCGCTTGCCGCCGGCTGGCGGTGGTGGCAATCATTTGCGATTGTGTGGTTAAGAAGGGGAAATGCGCCGTGGCCATTCTCGAAGAGTTCAAGACGTTCATCGCGCGTGGCAACGTGCTCGACCTGGCGGTCGGTGTGATCATCGGCGGTGCCTTTGGCAAGATCGTCACCTCCCTCACCGAAAGCGTGATCATGCCAGTGGTCGGCTATGTCACGGGCGGGGTCGATTTCACCAAGTATTTCGTGCGGCTGGGGCCGATCCCCGCAACGTTCAAGGGCGATGTCGGCAACTATGCCCAGCTCAAGGCGGCGGGCGTGCCGATGATCGGCTATGGCGATTTCATCACCCAGGCGGTGAATTTCCTGATCGTGGCGTTCATCATCTTCCTGATCGTGAAGGCCGCCAATTCGCTGATCCGCAAGGAAGAAGCCAAGCCCGCCGCGCCCAAGGGGCCGAGCGAGGTGGACCTGCTGATCGAGATCAGGGACGCGCTCAAGGCGAAGGACTGACGCTGGCTGGCGCGCACCCCCCCCAGCCCCTCCTCTGAAGAGGATGGGGAGAGAATGCGGCCGATCCTGGCGCGATTTTTTGCACAGGCTGCGCCGGGCACAGCACCCCCTTCCCAACGCCGCAGGAATCCCTATATGGGGTCGTGCCGGGTTTGACCCGGCTATGGCGATAAACTGCGGCGTGCAATAGACGCAGCGGACCCGGGGGCGGTACCCGGCGGCTCCACCACCTCTCTCGTTCCGGCTTTTTGGGCCAGGCGGGAAAGATGACGGGGCCGAACTAGGATCGACGTGTGTTGAAAAGCGTTGTTTTCGCCCGGGCTGAGTAACCCGTTCAAGGCTCAAAACCAACAAGTGCCAACGACAACGAAGCACTTGCTCTCGCCGCGTAACCTGACGGCCTAACGGCCTGATCTTACAAAGCGAAAGCGCGGCTGGACACGCCGGTCAACAGAAGTGATACCAGCGGCCCGGGGGGTGCCGGGCAACAGAAATCCCCCCACCTCTTTCCGTTTTCCAGCGTTCAGCGGCAGCCCCGCACCGGCTTCAGGCCGGCACGCTTTCGGCTGTGCATTCGGCGGCCGCTTCGCTTTCCTGCCGACGCGCCTGGCTGACCACCCGCGCCTTTTCGCGCCAGCCGGGCCGGGCATAGGCGATCGCCGCCATGGCCACGGCCGCGAGCGAGCCAACCGGGAAGGCGAGCCACAGCGCATCGGCCCCGAGCGAGGGATAGGCGAAGGAATAGAACCCCAGCCGCGCCGGGAACATGGCGATGGCCAGCACAATCAGTGGCGCAATCACCACGCCGCCCGCGCGCATCGTGCCGAACAGCATGATCGTCATCCCGAACAGGATGTAGCTCCAGCTGGCGAGCAACTGGATATGGCGCGCCATGTCTACCGCGGGGCTGGTCGAGCCCAGGAACAGCACCAGGACCGGGCGGTCGAACGCCAGCAGCAGCGCGGTCATCAGGCCGGTGACGGCGAAATTGAGGATCAGGCCAGCGCGCGTGATCCGACCCAGCCGATCGATCAGGCCGGCGCCGATCGCCTGCGCGGCCATGGCGCTGAGCGCGGCGGAAATGGCCATGGCCGGCATCTGCAGATAGGTCCACACCTGCAGCGAGGCGCCATAGGCGGCGCTGACGATCGAGCCTTCGCGGTTGACCAGGCCGAGCATGATGATGCCCGCGCCCGACACGATCAGCATTTGCGCGCCCATCGGCAGGCCCTTGGTGACAATGTAGCGCAGCTCGTCCATGCGCGGCACCAGATAGCCCAGTTCCGCCCCGCGCAGGCGCAGCGGCAGGTTGCGGGCATAGGCATAGATCACCAGCACCAGCATCGAGACATAGGACGAGATCGCCGTGGCCAGCGCCGAACCGGCGATGCCGAGCGCCGGGATCGGCCCCAAGCCGGCGATGAACACCGGGTTGAGCCCGCAATCGAGCACCACCGACACGATCATGAAATAGAGACTGGTCTTGGCGTCGCCCGCGCCGCGCAGGCCCATCGAGATCATCACCGAGATCATCGTTGCCGGCAGCGCCACGAAGATCACGCGCAGATAGGCCAGGGCAAAGCCGAAGATATCGGCCGGGGTCGACATGATGCGCAGCAGCGCCGGGGCGGAGATCCAGCCCACGGTGGCCACGATCATCGCCAGCCCCACGCAAAAGCCCACGGCCGTGCCGAACGTGCGCCGCGCGGCATCGACATTGCCCGCACCGAACGACTGGCCGACCTTGACCGTGGCGGCCATGCCGAACCCGAACACGGCAGCAAAGACCAGGAACATCACCACGTTGGCATTGGCCGTGGCCGCAAGCGCCGAATCGCCCAGCAGGCGCCCGACCCAGATCGCGTTGATCGACCCGTTGAGCGATTGCAGGATATTGCCCACCAGTGTGGGCATCGAAAACAGCAGCAGCGTTTTCAGGATCGGCCCACGCGTGAGATCGCGCGCGCCGGGCCCGCCGGGGGCGGTGTTGCCTTGCGGTCTGGCCATGTGCCTTATTCCTTGCCGCGCAGAGCAGCCAGGGCGGCGAACGGCCCGCTGGCCTCGTCGCCGGCCAGGTTGTGTTCCGCCCGGGCCTTGTCGGCCAGGGGGCCTTCGGCAAAGGGATCGATCGCCAGCGCGAGGCTTTGCGCCACCGCTTCGCCCAGGTCGAACGTCAGCCCGGTATAGGGGATTTCGTCGCAATCGTCGGCAGACAGCTCGATCTCTTCATCCGGTTCGGCCGCGATCTGTGTTTCGGGCACGAAGCGCAGGTGCAGCGGCTCGTCGATCTTGACCGGGAAATCCTCGCCGGAAATCGCGCAGGCCTGGATGATCGCGGCGGTCAGGCGGCCATCGGCGCGCACCACCGGGCCATCGGCGATCAGCTTGACCTGCACTCGCGCAGCATCGATTGCGGTAATGCCAAAGCGCCCGGCCAGACGCCGGCGCGCATCGGCATCGGGTTCCAGCACCAGGGGCGCGTCGCCGATCTGGCGCAGATCGACGATGTAGGAGTATTCGGGGGTATCGCTCATCGTCCAATCTCCGCAGCCAGGACCCGGTCTGCCGGCGCCAGCGCCAGGCCGGCGGCAAAGGCGCGTGCACGGCGGGCAAGGGGCAGGGGGTCTGTGCCCTCGGTCAATGTCATGTTGCGGGCAAGCGCGGCGGCAAAGGCGTCTTCACCCGCTTCCAGCCCGTCGCGATAGGCGCCCAGGCGACCGCCCAGCGTGCTCATCAGCTTGCCCACATGCTTGCCAACCACCAGATCGCCCACGCCGCTTTCGCGCAGCTGGCCGTCCATGTCTTCCACGAAGAGTTCGGTCAACCACACCGATGCCGGGATCAGCCCAGGATCGCGTTCCATGCGCACCAGTACGATGCTGAGCACCAGGGTGATCATGTCGAACCGCCCGGCCACGGTATCGGCCACGCCGCAATCGGCATACCATTCCTTTTCGCGCGCGATTTCCACCACGCGGTGCCACAGCGGGCGGGCGGCATCGCGATCATCGCGGGTCTGGCCCAGCAGACGGGCAAGAAGGGACATGGGGCGGGCATCCTTTGCAAGCGTGGTGGCAGCGCCAGGGCGCGGCCAATTTCAACCGGACGGCGCAAACCGGCACGCCGCCATTGCGGACAACCCGTTTCGCCCCTAAGGCTTGCGCGGATATAGGGCGCTGTGGCGCGAAGGCAAAGTGTGCCTTTGTGCGTGGTGCCAGTGGGGATCGGGCCCATCAGACAGCCCGCATGTCCCGCAAGGGTCGAATTTGGAGTGATCGAATGCGCGAGAATCGGATGGCCCTGAACGGTGCGGCGCGGGTGGCAAAGGCGACGGCGCTGGCTGGTCTGGTCGTGCTGGTCAGCGGCTGCGCCAGTATCCGCGACCATCGCGGGTTCCAGATGGACAAGGCGCTGACCGATTCGGTGCAGCCGGGCGTGGACAACCGCCTGTCGGTGGAACGCGCGCTGGGCCAGGCCACGTTCAAGAGCCAGTTCGGCCCGCAGAGCTGGTACTACGTGTCGATCGATCCCCGCCAGAAGCCGTTCAAGCGCCCGCGCACCAGCAGCGAGCAGGTGCTCAAGGTCAATTTCGATCCCGCCGGCAACGTCAGCACGATCGACCGCGTCACGTTGACCCGCGTGCCCACGATCCATCCGGTGCGCGAAGCGACGCCGACGCTGGGCCGCAACCGCAGCTTCTTCCAGGATCTGTTCGGCAATATCGGCTCGGTCGGCGCCATGCCGGGCGGCACCACCGGCCAGGGCCGTGGCCCCGCCGGCTCGGGCCCGAACGGCAGCTGAGCCAGGGCGGCGGCTTGAAAGCCATGCCGGCGATCCCATATCGCCGGCATGGACGATAGCAAGGCGAGCCACGGCCTGGTCCAGTGGCACGGCACCACGATCATCGGGGTGAAGAAGAACGGCCGTACCGTGATTGCGGGTGACGGCCAGGTTTCCATGGGCAACACGGTGATGAAGCCGAATGCGCGCAAGGTGCGGCGCATCGGCGATGGATCGGTGATCGCCGGCTTTGCCGGAGCCACGGCCGATGCCTTTACCCTGTTCGAGCGGCTGGAGCGCAAGCTGGAGCAGCATCGCGGCCAGCTGATGCGCGCGGCGGTGGAACTGGCCAAGGACTGGCGCACCGACAAATACCTGCGCAATCTCGAAGCACTGATGATCGTGGCCGATGCCAGCACGCTGCTGGTCTTGACCGGCAACGGCGATGTGCTGGAACCCGAAGGCGGGATTACCGCGATCGGATCGGGTGGCAACTATGCCCTGGCCGCCGCGCGGGCGGTGGATGCCTATGAAGACGATCCCGAAAAGATTGCCCGCCGCGCCATGCAGGTGGCGGCCGAAATCTGCGTGTTCACCAATGACCGCGTGACGCTGGAAGAAATCTGATGCTCGACAGTCTAACCCCCAAGGCCATCGTCCGCGCGCTGGACGAACATATCGTTGGCCAGGCCGATGCCAAGCGCGCCGTCGCCGTGGCCCTGCGCAACCGCTGGCGCCGGCAGCGCCTCTCGCCCGATCTGCGCGACGAGGTGAGCCCCAAGAACATCCTGATGATCGGGCCGACCGGCTGCGGCAAGACCGAGATCAGCCGCCGTCTGGCCCGCCTGGCCGATGCGCCGTTCGTGAAAGTGGAAGCGACCAAGTTCACCGAAGTGGGCTATGTCGGCCGCGACGTCGAGCAGATCGCCCGCGACCTGGCCGAAGAAGCGATCCGCCTGGAAAAGGACCGCCGCCGCGAAGCCGTACGCGAGGCGGCCAGCAAGGCAGCGATGGACCGCCTGCTCAAGGCCCTGGTGGGCGATGGTGCCAGCGAAGCGACGCGCGAAAGCTTTCGCCAACGCCTGAGCGAAGGCGCGATGAACGACGTGGAAGTGGAAATCGAGGTGGAGGATGCCCCCGCCGCCCCGATGGAAATTCCAGGGCTTGGCGGCAACGTTGGCATGATCAACCTGTCGGACATGATGGGCAAGGCGTTTGGCCGCCAGCCTTTGAAGCGCCGCAAGATGCGCGTGGCCGATGCCTGGGACAAGCTGGTGGACGAAGAGTCCGAAAAGCGCATGGACCAGGATGACGTGGCTCGGGTGGCGCTGCAGAACGCGGAAACCAACGGCATCGTGTTCATCGACGAGATCGACAAGATCGCCGTGTCGGACGTGCGCGGTGGCAGTGTCAGCCGCGAAGGCGTGCAGCGCGATCTGCTGCCGCTGATCGAGGGCACGACGGTTGCCACCAAGTATGGCCCGATGAAGACCGACCATGTGCTGTTCATCGCCTCGGGCGCGTTTCACGTGGCCAAGCCTTCGGACATGCTGCCCGAATTGCAGGGGCGCCTGCCGATCCGCGTGGAACTGAAGGCGCTGAGCGAGGATGACTTTGTGCGCATCCTGGCTGAAACCCGCGCCAACCTGGTGGAACAGTATCGTGCCTTGCTCGGCACGGAGCAGGTCACGCTGGACTTCACGCCCGAAGCGGTGCGCGCGATTGCCCGCACCGCCGCGCAAGTGAACGAGAGCGTGGAGAACATCGGCGCCCGGCGGCTGCAGACGGTGATGGAAAAGCTGCTGGAAGAAGTGAGCTTTGACGCCGAGGATCGCGTCGGCACCACGGTGACGGTGGATGAGGCCTATGTCGCCGATCGCCTGGCGGGCCTAGCCGGTAATGCGGATCTGTCGAAGTATATCCTGTAACGGCGTGGGGGCGGTGGGTTAGTGACCCGCCGCCCCAGCTTCGTTTTTCACCAGCGTGTCGGGGCCGCCGAACACCCGCAACGGATGGCGCAGGGCCAGGAGCAGGACGCCGGCAATCGCCGGGATCGCTGCCGTCACGAGCCAGAACACCGGCGGGCTGACCTGGGTGTACCATCCGCCCATCGGCCCGCTGATCAGGCTGGCCACGGCCACCGAAAGCATTTCCACCCCGATGAGCGTCCCGCGCCAGCGTTCCGGCGCGCGGGTGGCGAAATAGGCATGCATCACCGGGGCAAAGAACATTGCGCCCAGGTTTGAGAGCAGGTGAAACGCCACCGGCAGCCAGATCGGCCCGCGCGTGGCCGTGGGCGAGAGAGCGAGCAGGAGCGTGGAGGCGGCAAAGATCAGGCAGCCAGTAGCCAGCTTGGTCAGGCTGTCAGGTTCGGCCTTGCGCGTGGCCTGCCAGCGCCACAGCAGGATCAGCAGCGGCGCCTCCACCGCCGGGGCCAGCCCGTCAAGCGATTGCAGCCAGGGGATCGGCACGGCAAACGTGCCCACGGTCATGGCGATATGGTCCCGCACCCACAGGCTATAGACGTTCCACACCTGCGCCTGCGCGGTCCAGAATGCCACGCTGAACGGCCAGACCATGACGAGCAGCCAGACATTGCGCTTTTCCGGCGCGGTGAGCGGCACCGCCGGGCCGGCCTGGCGCGGCGGCACCTGCGGCGGCAGGTGGCGCGATCCGGCCAGATACCAGATCAGGCCCGCCAGCATGCCCACGCCCGCCACGGCAAAGCCGGCGTGCCAGCCATAGTACTTGGCCATGGTGCCGCTGGCGATCGGGGCAATGAACGCACCGACATTGATGCAGAACGTATAGACCTGGAAGGCATCGCCCAGCCGCCGGTCGCCTGCCGCATAGAGCGCGCGAATCTGCGGCATCAGATTGCCGCGCAGCAGGCCCGCGCCGATCACCAGCAGGACCAGCGCCAGCAGGAACGTGGCATCGAACGCCATGGCGAAATGCCCGGCCGTCATCGTCAGGGCGCCCAGACTGACCGCAGCACGGCGGGTCATCACCTTGTCACCGATCCAGCCGCCGACCAGCGGCAGGAACGTGATCGCCGAGAAATAGAGCGCGAAGGTTTGCGTAGCGAGTTGCGTCACGCTCATCGGGCCGAACACATGCTCGAGGCCCGCGCGATAGCTGGCAAAGCCGACGACATGCTCCACCCGCCCGGGCAGCAGCAGTTCGCCGGTCATGTAGAGCACCAGCATGGCCACCATGCCATGCCAGGAAATGCGGTCCCACAACTCTGTGCCGGCCAACACCCACAGCCCGCGCGGGTGATCCAGCCAGTTGCGCCTTGCGGTCTCGGGAGAAGGGATGGCGTCGGGACTGGCGATCGGTTCCATGGCCGCCGGTGGTGCCGCCAAACACGCGGGCTGGCAAGCGGGCGCAGCCATGGTAAACGCTGCCCATGCATGAAACGCCCGACAACCGCCCGATCTATCGCCTGCTCACCGGCAAGGACGACCGCGCCTTTTGCGAGCGCGTGTCAGAGGCGCTGGCCCAGGGCTGGCGCCTCTATGGCTCGCCCGCGATGACCTATGACGGCGGCATGGACTGCATCAAGGTGGCGCAGGCCGTCGTGTGGCACGGGGCTGATGTGGTGAAGTGACGGATTTCAGAGGGATGCGGGCAAGGGGCTTCGACAAGCTCAGCCCGAACGGCATTCCCGGTAGAAATTCAGCAATTCTCCGTTCGCCCTGAGCTTGTCGAAGGGCAGGAAGCCTTGCGCTTACTCCGCCGCCTCGCCCAGTTCCTCGCTTTCGGCGGCCTGGCGCGCCCACATTTCGGCATAGAGGCCGGCGCGGCGCAGCAGATCGGCGTGGCTGCCCTGTTCCACCAGACGGCCCTGGTCGATCACCAGGATCGTGTCGCTATCGGCAATGGTGGAAAGCCGGTGCGCGATCGACAGCGTGGTGCGATTGGTGGCCACGTCGCGCAGCGTGCCAAGGATATCCTGCTCGGTGCGGGTATCGAGCGCGCTGGTCGCCTCGTCAAACAGCAGGATCGGCGGGTTTTTCACCAGCGTGCGGGCAATCGCCACGCGCTGCTTTTCCCCGCCTGACAGCTTGAGCCCGCGTTCGCCCACCTCGGTATCCAGCCCCTGGGGCAGGCGGGCGATGAAATCGCCGATCGCCGCACCGCGCGCCGCTGCGGCCACATCATCGGGCGTGGCGCCTTCGCGGCCATAGGCGATGTTGTAACCGATGGTATCGTTGAACAGCACCGAATCCTGCGGCACGATGCCGATCGCCGCGCGCAAGCTGGCCTGCGTGACTGTGGCGATATCCTGCCCATCGATCAGGATGCGGCCCGACAGCGGATCGTAGAAACGGAACAGCAGGCGGCCGATAGTGGACTTGCCCGCGCCCGAAGGCCCGACAATGGCCACGCGGCTGCCGGCCGGAACTTCGAACGAGAGGCCATGCAGGATCGTGCGATCGGGATCATAGCCGAACACCACATTGTCGAACGTGAGCGATGGCCGGCGCACGACCAGCGCCGGGGCGCCGGGCTTGTCGGCCACTTCCACGTCGGTATCGATCAGTCGGAACATCTCGGCCATGTCGATCAGCCCCTGGCGGATCGTGCGATAGACCATGCCCAGCATGTCGAGCGGGCGGAACAGCTGCGTCAGGTAGGTCTGCACGAACACCAGCTGGCCGGCGGTGAACTGGCCATGCCACCAGCCCCACACGGTGTAGGCCAGCGCACCGGCCATCAGCAGGTTGACCACCAGCGCCTGCGCGATGTTGAGCAGGCCAAGGCTGTTTTCGCTGGCAACGGCCGCATCGGCATAGGCGCGCGCGGCCTGGCCATAGCGGGCTTCCTCGCGCTTTTCGGCGCCGAAATACTTGACCGTTTCGTAGTTGAGCAGCGAATCCACCGCGCGCGACAGCGCCTGCCCATCGAGCCGGTTCATCCGCTCGCGCAAGTGGCTGCGCCATTCGGTGATCGTGCGCGTGACCCAGATATAGGCCGCCACCGCCACGGCCGTTGCTGCCACCAGCCCCCAGCCAAAGGTGATCCAGAAGATCACCGCGACAACGATCAGTTGCAGGATTGTGGGGGCGATGTTGAACAGCATGAAATAGAGCATCGTATCGATGCTCTTGGTGCCGCGCTCGATCGTCTTGGTCACCTCGCCGGTGCGGCGTGCCAGGTGAAAGCGCAGCGACAGGCGGTGCAACTGGGCAAAGACATGCTCTGCCAGCGAACGCGTGGCATCCTGGCCCACGCGTTCGAATACGATGTTGCGCAGGTTGTCGAACGCCACCCCGGCAAAGCGCCCGGCGGCATAGCCCAGCACCGTCCACATGGCCAACATGCCCAGGCGCGGCCCGGACGTGTTCATGGCGTCGACTGCCCATTTCAGCAGATAGGGCAGGTAAAGCTGCACCCCGGTGGAGGCCAGGATGAACACGCACGCCACCACGATGCGCCAGCGCAGGCCGGGATTATCGGCCGGCCAGAGATAGGGAAGAAAGCGCTTGAGCGTGTGCCAGCCATCGTGGCGGGCACCGGGGGCATTTGGTTTTTCGGGCGGCATCGCCTTCACATAGGCATTTTGTTGGCAGATGCCACCTGCTGATTGCCCGCCAGATCAGCGTGCCGCCAGTGCCTGTGGCGCGGCTGGCGTGAAATCGAACATCACCCTGCGCCGGGCAAAATCGATCCCCACCTTCTGGAAAGCGCTCAAATCGCGCATGCCCAGCAAAAGAGCGGGGCGGCGGCTGAGCTTGAGGTGTGCAAAGGCGGGGGCATCGGCAAACGCGAAGGTCAGGTTGCGGATATCCATGCCGCCGATCCGCATCACGCGCGCTTGGCCCACGTCGGCCGTGATGACCTGTCCGGTCACGGCGATGAGGCGGGCCTGCTGCTCGCCCTGCCGGCGGTTGAGCGCGCGCTGCAGGGCGCGGTTGCCGATCGAGGTATCCGATCCGGTATCGATCATCACATCGGTGCGCACGCCATCGACCATGGCCTCGGTCATGATCAACTGGCCCGAACGGCGCCGCGCGGTAACGACGATGTCATAGCCGTCGGCATGCGGCGCATCGGGCGCGGCATTGCCGATCATCATGCGGTGCGCGGCAAAATCGATCGTCACGCGCTGGTCCTGCAGCCCATCGAGGCCGACAATGCCCTCAGCCTCCAGGTCGTGCCCGTCCACCAACGGTGCTTCCAGCCCGGAAAAGCGCCGGGTGCCAAGCGACATTTCGGCCACGGTGACCAGGTCCACGTCTTCCAGGCCAGCGACGCTCACCAGCGTGGCGCGGCCACTGGGCGCCAGGCCGAGCACCTGTGCTGTCTGCCGCGTCAACACCGTGCGTTCTGCGCCGGTATCGACCATGAAGGCAAAGGGCCCGGCACTGCCGATTGTGACCGGCACGGTGAGTCGGGTGCGCGCATCCTGGCCCAGGTGGATTTCTTCCATCGGGGGCAGGACATCGCCCGTGGCAGGTTTCGGTGCGGCAACCAGGGGCGCCGCAGTCAGCGGGGTGGTTTGCGCGGGTTGCGCGGACACCGGCAGGGCCGCCGCCATCAAGGCCAGCGGGCCCAGCGTGCCGGCAACCTTTTGGGCCAGCATCAACATCGTCAGGTTCCTCTCCGCCCAGCAGGTTACGCCTGGTTGGACGGCAGCGCCATTGCTATTTTCAACTGCGCAGGCCCGGATCGAACGGAAACGGGATATTCACCACCGTATCACGGCGAAACCGGTTGCTTTCGCCAAGGCAGCGCCGCGACGATTTCACCCAGCAGGCCCAGCACTTCGTCAAGCAGGGGGTGGCGCGTCAGCCGCATGACGACAAGCCAGCACAGGATGCCTGCTGCCACCATGGCAAAGACCTGGCCCAGCCCGCACGCGCCTGGCCCGGCCCATAGCGCATAGCTTGCCAGCAGCGGCGCCACCGCAGCCAGGGTGACTGCCAGGCTCTGGCCATAGATGCGCGCCAGACTCGACCAGGAAAAATCCAGCATCGCCCGCATGAACGGGGCATAGATCACCATCCAGATCAGCCCATGGACAAAGCGTGAGATCGCCACCGCCACCAGGCCAAACGGCGCGGCGGCAATGATCAGGCCCACCGACAGCACGGTTTCCACGATGTTGCGGTGGATCAGCCCGCGCTTGCGCCCCAGCAGCAGCGGCAGATCGGCATTGAGCGGCAGCGAGATATAGCACAGCTGTGCCAGCGCCACCCACAGCAGCAGTGGCGCGGCGGCCAGCCAGCGCTCGCCATAGAGCGCCTGGATCAGTGGCTGCGCCAGCGTGGCGATGCCGGCCATGGCCGGCCAGGTCACGCCGGTATAGGCGGCGACCACGCGCAGATAGGGCGGCCCCAGCGGATCGCCCTGGTCGCGCACCCGGCGGAACGCGGGATAGAACACGCCGGTCACCGCGCCCGCCACCAGCATGCGCAGTTGCAGGGCCAGGCCCGAAGCGCGCGCGAACAGCCCGACGGCGGTGTTGTCGATCAGCCGCCCGATCACCAGTTCGGGCGCCCGCGCGGTGATCGAATAGCAGGTGGACAGCACCGAATTGGTGCCGCCCAGTTCCAGCACCGGCCGTGCCCCCTTCAGCCGCAGCGGCCAGGGCACCATCACGCCGGCGCGCCACTGGCTCACCACCAGGCGCGCGCCCTGCTGGGCAAAGGCGCCCCAGGCCAGTGCCAGCGCGCCATGACCGAGCACCGCCAAAGTCACCGCCGTGGCGGCGTTGGCGATCGACGATCCCACCTCGATCATGGTGTTGGACTTGTAGTCCATGCGCCGCTGGCAGGGCGCCTGCGGCACGATCGACAAGGGCACTAAGAGATAGGACGATGCCACCACCAGCAGCACCGGCAGAAGCGCAGGATCGTTGTAGAACCGCGCCACCGGCACGGCGCTGGCAAGCGCCAGCAGTGCGATGCCCCAGGCAAAGACCACCGAGATGGTAAACGCGGTCTGCAGCTTTTCCGGCGTCAGGTCGCGCTCGCCATTGACATAGCGCGCCACCCCGAAGTCCTGCAGGAAGGCGACGATCGTGACCGCGGCAAAGGCGATCGAAAACAGCCCCAACTGCGCCGGCGTGATGAACCACCGGGCCAGAACAACGCTGGTGGCGAACTGAATCGCGAAAGAGGCGTATTGCGACACCAGCGCCCAGGCCGCCGCCGTGCGCACCGACATTTCGGGCGCCGGGCTGCCGGTGGCCGGATGGGGCCGCCGGGGCGTGTCGCGCTTCGCCGTCATGCTGCTTGCCGCGCCAGGGCGATCGCGGTCTGCACGGCACGCAGCGGATGCCCGGCTTTCAGCAGGCGGATCGCGGTGCGCCACAACCGTGCCCTGGGGGCGCCATCGGCGATATGGCCCAACAGCACGGGCCAGGCCTCGCCTGCCAGGCGATCGGGCGCATAGAGCAGGCGATCGATCATCCGCTGCCGCACATAGGCCGCGCTGCCTGCGCCAAACATGCCATCCAGCATGTCGAGAGTGGGCAGGGCGGAAAGCGGCGCGATCGGGTCGCTTCCGGTTCGCGTCCGCGCGCCATGGGCCAGCCAGGCGATCGCGGCGTTGCGCGCCTGGGCCACGACATGGCGCGAACTCACCTGGCCGGGCGTGATGCGATAGGCGAGCAGGCACTCTGCCAGGTTGGCCATGCGTGTCTGGCTCGCTAGGCGCAGCCACAGGTCATAGTCTTCCGCGTGGATAAACGCCTCGCGATAGCCGCCCGCCGCGCGCACCAGATCGGTGCGCACCATGACGGCGCTGTGGCACAGGATCGGCCCGTGCTCCAGCGCGGCCAGAATGGCGCCATGATCGTGCGGGCGCTGGATCGGCGGGTTCGGCGCCGGGGCGCCGGTCTCGTCGATGAACGTAGTCTCGCAAGCGACCAGCCCGTGGTCGGGATGCTCTGCCAGGAACGCCACCTGACGCGCCAGGCGTTCCGGCATGCAGATATCGTCGGCATCGAAGCGGGCGACCAGCGGGGCGCGGGCCTGCGCGAACAACTGGTTGAGGCTGCGCACCAGGCCCTGGCGCGGCATCGCGATCGGCCGCACGCGCGGATCGCGCGCAGCATAGGCCTGGGCAATCGCCAGGCTATCGTCGGTCGATCCATCATCCAGGATCAGGAATTCGAAATCGCCAAAGGTCTGCGCCAGCACGCTCTCGATCGCCGGGCCCAGGGTTTGCGCCGCGTTGTACACGCTGGTGGCCACGGTGACGGCCGGTATCGAAGAAGGTGAGGCAGGAATGGCGGGCATCTTTGCAAAAGGAGTAGGGGATGGTGGGGCAAGCAGGCCGGGCATGGTCACTGCTCGCTATCGAGATAGCTGGGAGACGCTGCGCCGCGCGTGCCGCCACGGCGATGGGCGCGGCGGCGCCAGCGCAGCATAGGCGCGGCCAGCCCCGGCAGCCAGTGCCACAGC
The DNA here is from genome assembly GCF_000410615.1 of Novosphingobium sp. B-7. Taxonomy (NCBI): domain Bacteria; kingdom Pseudomonadati; phylum Pseudomonadota; class Alphaproteobacteria; order Sphingomonadales; family Sphingomonadaceae; genus Novosphingobium; species Novosphingobium sp. B-7. The sequence goes on from NZ_KE148362.1 coordinate 45,415, forward strand.
GCTAGGGCCAACTGCCACATCGGGCCACCCATATGGCCGTTCAGCCGCGTGCCGATCTGGCGCAGGTCCGCCAAGCCCGAACGCGCCTGGCCGGCGACGATGCGATCGATGGCTTCCTCGAATGCCAATGCATCGCGCGTGTCGTTCATCAAGCGCTCGACCGTGGCAATGTCCGGCGCGCCAGGCGGCAGACTGGCGCGGGCCTTGCTCTGCACTTTCAGGCTCCCGCGCAGCAGGCGCAGCGCCTGGGCCGATGCGGAACCGGCGCGAACGCGGTATTCGCATAGCACCGCGTCGACATAATGCGCTTCGCCGCCCAGCGCCATGAGCCGCACCCACAGGTCGAGATCTTCGGCATGGGTCATGGTTTCGTCAAAGCCACCCACGGCGAGGCAATCGGCGCGGCGGAAAACGGAGCCGATATAGACGTTGAACGAGCGGTCGAGCACGCCAAGCCAGGTGCCGCGCGTGTTCTGGAGATGCTCCACGCAATAACGCTCTCCTGCCACGGCGCCAAACATGCGGGCGTTGCAAGTTACCAGGCGCAGCGCGGGATCGGCTTCCAGCACCGGCACCATGGTCGCAAGGTAGGCCGGGCGAAACAGGTCATCGCCATCGAGCAGCGCGATCAGAGGCGCCGTGCTTTGCGCGATGGCGGCATTGCGCGCGGCCGAAACGCCGTGGTTCGCGGTCTGGCACAGACGAATACGCGGATCGGACCGGAACGGCGCGAGCGCACCGGCCACCGCCGGATCGCCATCATCCACCACGATCGCTTCCCACGCGGTCATGTCCTGGCGCTGCAGCGATGTCAGTGCCTCGCCCAGGAACGCCGCCACGCCAAAGCCCGGCACGATCACGCTGACGCGCGCGGGCGTGCCATCAGGCGGAAGAGGTGGGGCGAGTGGGGCGACCATTGATGCGGGCTTATTCCGTGCGGGTTTAAGGATTGGCTTACAATGGCCCAAAGAATCAGGAGAATCACGGAATGTCGGCGCCATCTGGCCACAAGGGCAGGCTAACGCGATCGAGGGGCACCAACGTGCGTGAAAAAATGCGTTATTTTCCAATTGGTTCCAAAGATTTTGAAACAAAATTGCAAAACGTCGTTGACGCCTGCGCTGCCCCTCCATATATGCCGCTTCACCG
>NZ_KE148363.1:0-12496 GCF_000410615.1 Novosphingobium sp. B-7
GGCAGCCACAGGCGGACCGACAGGACCGGCCAGAGGCCGGGCCAGGTGTCAGCGATCGTACCGGCGATGCCGACGAGACGGCGCAGCCGGGTCGGCTGGAGCACAGCGGAAGGAGAGCGCGGTCAGACCGAGACGGCCTGCGACACCATACCCACATCGCCCAAAGTCCCTTTCGCGCCCCCGAACGCCCAAGACGGAAACGCCACAGTAACCGGTGATCACCTAAGGCAGACTGCGGCAGGCTACGCTTGCCAGACAGGTCCCACCGCGCGACATCTGCTACCCGCGCGAAGCCACAATCGACGCAGCTATGCGCCGGCGAAGCCGATAGAGGGGGCATAACGGTCCTGGCTGTCGTCTGCAGGAAGTGGAATGCCGAGGACGTCCATCAGCCCGGCTAGGCCTCCGGGGCGCGTCGCTGGAGGAAAGAGCGCCAGCGGCGCGAATACGGCCAACCTCCGGCGGCATATCCGCGGCTCACGCCGGTCTGGCATGAACAATTGGTTGGTTCAAAACGCCTGCCACGAGGCTAACAACGCGACGCAGCGTGGCAGGCGCCTGCTTCGGGAGAAGGCGCAGCCGCTTGCACGATATGGCTATGCCCCCCAACCGGCGTGGCAGCTTCGTTGGGTGCACGAATGAAGAACAATGGCGCCAGAGGTCGTGAGAAACAGACGAGCCCGACGAGCAACGACAGCCCTGCATTGGCAACCGCACAAAGCAATATCCCCTAGCCATTCCTTCGCACATGCAGCATGATGGGCCATGACCTTTGTTGCCCGCTATCATCACGTTATCGACCAGATTGTTGCTGCTTGCCCCGCTCCGGACAAGTTCGCGCACACTTATGCGGGCATGGCGATCTGGACGATCACACTGGCACTGACCAGGAAGCGCATGGGACAAGCGCTGCCCTTGCTCATGGTGATCATACTGGAAAGCGGCAACGAAGTGCTCGATGCGCTTTACGCTGGCCGCGTCGATATCCCTGACACGCTCGGCGACTTCCTAGCTACCTGTTTTTGGCCCGCCATCCTTTTTGCGGTGGGCCGAGCGCAAAAACGATGATGTGAAAGCCTTATTTGCCCGAGCGAAGAATTGCTATTGCGAGAACAGCCGGCGCGGCAATCGCCCCATACGATACCCGGCTTCCATCCGCACTGACCTACCCAGCGTTGACAACATGGCACGATCCGCCTTGTTGGGCAATTCCTGCCATCAAGCGTGGCAATCAGAGGTTCGAAGCCCCCCAGAACATCACTGTGGCAAGATCAAAGCGCCCCAGGGTTTTTCCCCTCTACAAAATTACCCGACTGCCACCGCGCGCCGTTGAGTCCTCCCGGACTGTGCGCATCAAGCCACCATGCTGCCCAGCCCCAGCCTCAGCCCCCACAAAGTCGCTGACTGTGCAATTGCAGCATAAAAGCGTTGACGGTCTTGCTCTCGAGATCGCATAGACGTTTACGTGAAAGTACGGCGACGACTGGCGCCGAAAGCCAGGTCAACGAGCGCAGGTGCTGGCAAGCTTGCCAGGCTTGCGCATAACTTGCGTGAGTAGCTCGGAATGAAGATCGCAGTTTTTGGCCTGGGCTATGTTGGGCTATCCAATGCCGTGCTGCTAGCACAGCACAATCAGGTCGTTGCGGTCGACATCTCTGCCGACCGGGTCGCATTGCTGAATCAGCGCAAGTCCCCCATTATCGATGCCGAACTCGAAGAGTTTCTGGCGAGCCGCTCGCTCGACCTGACAGCGACGCTCGATGCGCAGTCAGCACTTGAGGGGGCCGGCTATGTCATTGTTGCCACGCCGACCAACTACAATGTTGAAACCAACAAGTTCGACACCTCCTCGGTCGAAGCCGTGATCCGGCTGGCGAAGGAGCATAATCCGGCTGCCACGGTGGTGATCAAGTCCACCATTCCGGTGGGCTTCGTGGCCGACGTACGCCAGCGCCTGGATACCGAACAGGTAATCTTCAGCCCTGAGTTCCTGCGCGAAGGTCGCGCGCTCTATGACAACCTCCACCCTTCGCGCATCATCGTGGGCGAGGAATCCGAGCGTGCGCGCGTCTTTGCCGAATTGCTACGCGAAGGCGCAGTGAAGAAGGACGTGGAGGTACTGTTCACAGGGCCAGCCGAGGCAGAGGCGATCAAGCTCTTTGCCAATACCTACCTGGCGATGCGTGTGGCCTTCTTCAACGAGCTGGACAGCTATGCCATTGCCGGCGGCATGGACACACGCCAGATCATCGACGGCGTTTGCCTCGATCCTCGCATCGGCGCGCACTACAACAACCCTAGCTTCGGCTATGGCGGCTATTGCCTACCCAAGGATACCAAGCAGCTTCTCGCGAACTATTCCGAAGTGCCACAGAACCTGATCCGGGCGATCGTCGATGCAAACCAGACACGCAAAGACTTTTTGGCCGATCAGATCATTGCCCGCAAACCGACGAAGGTTGGCATTTTTCGCTTGGTGATGAAGGCAGGGTCCGACAACTTTCGCCAGTCGTCGATCCAGGGAATCATGAAGCGGATCAAAGCGAAGGGCATCCAGGTCGTCGTTTACGAACCATCGCTCCCCGAAGAAGCGTTCTTCGGATCTCGTGTGGTTCGCGATCTTGAAGCCTTCAAGCAGGACTGCGACGTGATTATCGCGAATCGCGTGGCGCCCAGCATCGCTGACATCAGACACAAAGTCTTCACACGCGATATATTTGGGTCTGACTAATATTTTTGACTGCACTCCATCTATAATGAGGGATTAAATTGAGAAAGGGTATTATTCTCGCCGGAGGGTCCGGAACTCGCCTTTACCCCCTCACACGAGGGGTTTCGAAGCAGCTGATGCCCGTATACGACAAGCCAATGATCTATTACCCTTTGTCAGTTCTTATGCTGGCTGGAATTCGGGAAATCCTGATTATCACAACCCCTCACGACCAATCCTCTTTTAAAAGTGTGCTGGGTGACGGGTCCAGCTTCGGCGTGGAGTTGCAATATGCGATTCAGCCCGAGCCGGCAGGGCTCGCTCAGGCTTATCATATCGGCGCCAACTTCGTGGGTGAAAACCCGTCAGCGCTGATTTTGGGCGACAACATCTTTTATGGCCACGGCCTGCCCAATCTGCTCAGCAGCGCTTGCGCACGTGACAAGGGCGCCACCGTATTTGGCTACTACGTCAGCGATCCGAAGGCGTACGGCGTTGTCTCATTCGATACGCAGGGTCGCGCCGAGACTATCGAAGAAAAACCAGAAAACCCCAAATCTAACTATGCCGTAACCGGCCTATACTTTTACGACAACACGGCCGTCGCGCTGGCTCGTGATCTTAAGCCCAGCCCGCGCGGAGAGATTGAGATTACAGACCTCAATCGGCTTTACCTTGAAAAAGGCGAGCTCTCCGTTGAAATTATGGGCCGGGGCTATGCCTGGCTAGATACCGGGACCCATGGCTCGCTGCTTGACGCAGCCAACTATGTACGGATCATTGAGGAGCGCCAAGGCCTCAAGATCGCGTGCCCCGAGGAAATCGCTTGGCGTCAGGGTTTCATTGACGACGCGCATTTGGAGGAGATAGCGGCGCCGTTGATGAAAAGCGGTTACGGCGCATACCTGCTCAACCTACTGGATAAACGTGATGCTCTACTTGAAGGAATGAGCCCGTGAACGTTACTCTGACTGAAATAGAAGGACTTGTAGTCATTGAGCCACGCGTGTTCGGTGACGATCGGGGCTTTTTTATGGAAAGCTGGAACCGCAAGCTGTTCGCAGATATGGGTCTAGATATAGACTTTGTTCAGGACAACCATAGCCGTTCCGCCAAAGGCGTATTACGAGGCCTTCACTACCAACAGCCCCATCCGCAGGGCAAGCTGGTTCGGGTCACTGCGGGCCGGGCATGGGATGTAGCCGTAGATCTGCGCGCCAACTCGGTTACTTTCGGTAAGTGGGTAGGCGTAGAGCTTTCGTCAGAAAACAAGCGTATGTTATGGGTACCGCCCGGTTTCGCGCACGGTTTTGTCAGCCTGGAAGATGGCACAGACTTCCTTTACAAGTGCACCGCCTTATACGATCCCTCCAGTGAGCACTCGCTGATGTGGAACGACCCTGGGCTAGGCATCGAATGGCCGCTGGAAGGCATCGAACCCCAGCTCTCTGCCAAGGATAGCGTTGGCAAACCTTTGAATGCGGTGGAGCCTTTCGCATGAAGGTGCTGATCTTAGGCGGCAAGGGCCAACTCGGTCGTAGCTTGGCGGCAACGGCGCCTATCAACGCCGAGATTGTCAGCCATGACGTTGACACGCTAGACGTCACCGATCCTGTAGCCGTTCGCGCAGTTACCAGGGATGTGCGGCCGGACTTGATCTTCAACGCCGCTGCTTACACCGCAGTTGACAAGGCTGAGAGTGACGAGGCCGCAGCCTATGCGGTAAATGCAACAGCGGTGGGAAACCTTGCCGCCGCTGCTCACGACGTCGGCGCGCGCTTTACTCATGTCTCAACTGATTTCGTGTTCGACGGCCTCTCTGGTTTGCCCTATAGCCCAGATGCACCAACGGCGCCGCTGAGTGTATACGGGCGCACAAAACTGGCAGGCGAGGTACTGGCCGGCGAAGATGCGTTAATTGTCCGCACAGCTTGGGTCTATGCCCTTACCGGCGGCAACTTCGTGCGGTCCATGCTCCGCTTAATGAGCGAACGTCCGGAAGTACGGGTTGTCGCCGATCAGTTTGGCACACCCACTTATGCCCCCGGTCTCGCTGCAGCGCTATGGACATTGTCGATCAACGGCTTCACTGGCGTGCATCATTATACCGATGCGGGAGCTTGCAGCTGGTACGACTTCGCGGTCGCAATTCAGGAAGAAGCCTTGGGTGCCGGCCTTTTGAACGACGACGTCCCGGTCATTCCAATCAACACGTCGGATTATCCCACTGCGGCACGGCGCCCTCACTTTTCGGTGCTAGACAAGACCTCAACCTTTGCAGCCTTAGGCGGCCCCACACCGCATTGGCGCGCAAATCTTCGGACCCTGATTGCTGAGATCAAAACCAATGGCTAATCTGATCGTCACCGGCGGCGCTGGTTTTATCGGCGCGAACTTTGTACATTACCACAACAGGGTTACCCCGCAGGATCGCATTGTTGTGCTCGACCTGCTGACCTATGCAGGTAACAAGTATAACCTTGATGGCCTGGACGATGTCCTGCTGATAGAAGGCGACATCTGCGACACGGATTTGGTGTCCAAGATCATAGCCAACCACGAGATTGACTCGATCGTACATTTTGCGGCCGAGAGTCACGTCGATCGTTCGATCACTGGCCCCGATGCCTTCGTGGCTACCAACGTGGTTGGCACACATAGTTTACTCAAGGCTGCGAAGAAGGCTTGGCTCGACCAAGGCACTGGCAAGGCGCATCGCTTCCACCATGTCTCGACTGACGAAGTTTACGGTTCGCTGGGCCCAAACGATCCTGCATTCAATGAAACAACGCCTTACGCACCCAACTCGCCTTATTCCGCGTCCAAGGCCGCTAGTGACCATCTCGTTCGCGCCTATCACCATACGTATGGTCTCGATACCACCACTAGTAACTGCTCGAATAACTATGGTCCATTTCAGTTCCCCGAAAAGCTTATCCCACTGTTTACACTAAACGCGCTAAACGGCAAGCCATTGCCAATTTACGGCGACGGCATGAATGTGCGCGACTGGCTCCATGTCGAAGACCACTGCCGCGGCATCGAGGCGTGCCTTACCAAAGGCAGATCAGGTGAAGTCTACAATATTGGCGGTGGTCAGGAACTACCCAATTTAACAGTCATCGATGAAATTTGCCGAGCTGTCGATAATGCTTTCGCTGCCGATCCCAATCTCGCGCAACGTTTCCCAAACGCCCCTGCCGCGCGCGGACGGAAGAGTGAGGAACTCAAGACGTTTGTCACGGATCGGATGGGGCATGACCGCCGCTATGCAATTGACGAGACCAAGGCCCGCTCGGATTTAGATTACGTACCCGCGCGCGATTTCCGTCAGGGCTTTGCCGAAACACTGTCATGGTATCTTTCGCGCGAAGATTGGTGGCGTCCGCTGCTCAACCGAGCTGCGTTAATCCAGTAGGGATGACGGCTAGGGCATCGCAGGCATGTTTGATAGTCGATCCTGAGCCTCGTTTCCGGGCGAATGCGGCTCAATCATTTCTTGTCTCGTCGATCAACCAGAACAATGCCGACAGGCGTGAGCACCAGTCAACCAAGATCAGCATGATGATAATTGATGCCGATAACTGAAAACATCCAAGTCAATTTTCAGAATCCTTAAATTTTCCTCAAACAAATATTTTAGGAAATCTAAAATGGGAAAATTATAATCACTTTGAAATTTCGATTGGTAAGTTATGCCAGAGCCAATGCCGTCAACGTATACATACCATGATGCCAATGCGTCCAGGTAATAAGGGGCAAGCGTTGAACACAGCAATAGGAAGCCGGCGCGAATATGTGACGCTTAACGCGATCCGCGGTGTTGCCGCCATCACGGTCGTCCTGTTCCACGGCGTGGCGTTGGTTGGGATGGTGGTGCCGCGCGGTTATCTGGCAGTGGACCTGTTCTTCGCGCTGAGCGGTTTTGTCATCGCGCATGCCTATGCTGCCCGCCTAGCGAGCGGCCTTTCGCTGTGCGACTTCTTTGAAGCACGGCTAATTCGTTTCTGGCCGCTTTATGCGCTAGGGTTACTCCTGGGACTGGTGCGCGAGGTGGCGCTACTACTGACGGGCAACCGGTTCGCACTACCGCCCATGACGCTTCTGGGCGGCGCGCTGGCCGGGCTGTGTTTCGTGCCGTACCCACTGCGCGCGCGCGGTGGCGACCTATTTCCGCTAAATATTCCCAGCTGGTCGCTATTCTTCGAACTGCTGGTCAACGTACTGTACGCGGTAGCGCGGCCGATACTGGGGACGCGAGTGCTATGCGGAATTATCCTCATATCGGGAATAGCTTTCGTGGCGCAGGCTCCGGCCGAGGGGATCGGCCATATTGGTGTGTCGATCGACACCTTTGCGGCAGGCTGCGTTCGGACCATCTTGTCCTTCACAATCGGGGTGCTGCTCCATCGGATCCAACTGCGGAAGATACGGGTGCCCGTACCGCTGCTGCTGCTACTTGTCGCGGCAGCGCTCACCTGCCCATGGGGCGGTCTCACCTATGATCTTGCCTTCGTCTTGCTGCTCGGGCCACTGATCGTCATATTCGGTTCCGCGGTCGAGCCGGGACCGCGCTTCGCGCGATGCGCAACATGGCTCGGTGTCATCTCATTCCCACTTTACGCGGTACATCGGCCGATCCTCAGCTTCGCCGAGGCGGCAGCCCCGCATTTTCCGTTGCGGCAGACGGTGATTGGATGGACTACACTCGCCGTTTTAGTCGCGCTCTCGGCATCGCTGGCTCATTGGTTTGACGCGCCGGTGCGCCGTCGTATCGTTAGCGTCATGCGCGCCCGCATCCGCCGCGGTCCTGTGGAAAATGCTGACTCCTAGACTCTTGTGTGCACCGCAACATCGCTCTAAAGCAGAACAGGAGTAACAGATGGCTCGGATTGCACTGCTCACAAGCGAATTCGCCCCCTTCCACGGCGGGATAGGTGCTTATGCGCGCGAACTCGCTGTCGCCAGCGCCGAGTCAGGCCATACGGTGACTGTGCTGGCCCCCGACTACGGAAGAGACTGCACTGCCATCGACGAAGCACTCCCATTCACGGTACGCCGATTCGCGAGCGGCACCCCGACTATGCGCGGGCTGCCCCGCCGCATCTTGGAGACGTGGCGGCTGCTTGGGCGCGAGCGGTTCGATATAGTCCACGCTGCTGACTGGCCGTTTTTCATTCCGTTAAGCCTCGCTCGGTCACGGCTGCGCGGGGCGCGCGTGCTCCTGACCGTCCACGGGACCGAAATCATCTATATGCAGGCTCCAAAGCGCCGGGCGATGCTGGATGCGATCGGCTTCTGGCGGCCGGAGTGGGCCCAGTGGATCGCCAATAGCAGCTACACAGCCAACCTATTGCTGAAGCATTTTCCGCAGATCCCCCGGGCGACGGTGCGTGCGATCCCGCTGGGCGTAGCCCCACAGTGGACGGCGGGTCGTACCGAACGGGGCAAGGCCCGCGCAGCGCTCAATGTCACCGACGATCGAATTGTGATCGTCTCACTGGGTAGGGTCGTACCGCGAAAAGGACATAGGGTAATAGCAGATGCGCTTGCTCGCCTGGCGCCTGGGATTGCGGCGCGGATCGACTGGTGGGTGATCGGCCCACGCCTTGATGACGACTATGCTGCTGCGCTGGACGCTACTACCCGCGATCTTGCTGTTAAGACAGTCTTCTTCGGCGGCCTGCCCGATACCGATGTACGGTTGCGCCTTTCGGCCGCCGACCTGTTCTGCCTGCCGGGTTACCAGGATACTAGCGGCCGGGTAGAGGGGTTTGGACTGGTATTCCTTGAGGCGGGCGCCTATGGTGTTCCTTCCATTGCGACGCGATCGGGTGGTATCCCTGAAGCGGTGAACGACGGCGTTACCGGCCTGCTGGTTCCCGAACACGACCCGGCAGCGCTTGCGGAAGCAATCACGGAATTGGTCGACGACTCTGCGTTGCGCGCGCGCATGGGTGCTGCTGCGCAGGCAAAGGCGTATGCCGCGACTTGGAATGCAGTGATGCGGAGGAGCTATGATGACTGACGATACGTCCGAGCCCTTTTTCACGCGTCGCATGGCGATGGCCGGGGCCGCATTTGCCGCCGTACCGTTCATTGGCGATGCTTCCTCTTCGCTGCAGCGCATCTCCGTACCGCACGTCTCGCTTCCGCCGCCCAGCGGTAGCCTGCGAGCGCGCGCCGAACGCAAAGGGCTACTGGTCGGCACGACTTTCGACGTAGAGCAGTTCGGCGACGCTGCCTATATCGCAGCCATTCGGCGCGACTGCAACATCCTGGTCCCCGGCAACGGATTCAACTGGACGCGAATCCAACCTCGCCCAGGCATGCCGCTGGACTTCAGTGAGGTAACACCTGTTTATCGTCTAGCGCAGCAAATTCACGCCAGCATGCGGATGCATGCACTCGTCTATGACTTGACGACGCCGCGTTGGGTCAAGGACTTGGTGCCCACGCTTAGCCGAGAGGCGACTGAGAAACTGCTGACCGACTACATCCAAGCGGTTCTCGCCGTATGGGGCGACAAAGTTGTCCATGTCGAAGTCGTGAACGAACCAGCCTATGACCTGTCCGGCCGCTATCGGCCGTTTGCCTTTTCTGACAAACTGGGGATGGATTATATCGACATCGCCTTCCACGCGGCGCACGCGGCTGCACCCAATGCGATGCTGTTCACCAATGGAGCGGCGCTCGAACATCACGAACGGATCTTCGACATATTTCGCGACGGCATGCTGAACCTGCTAGAGGGGATGGTGAAACGCGGCGTGCCTATACATGCCGTTGGGCTTGAAGCCCATTTGATGACCGATCGCGCCTATCGTTCCCAAGATGTCGACGTATTTTTGCGCCGGATTACCGACCTAGGCCTTAAGTTCATGATCACCGAGTTTGACGTTAACGATCGTGGCATCGCTGGCGATGTCGCTGCGCGCGATGCGGGAGTGGCGGCGCTCGCGAAAGACTTTCTCGACATCGCGTTCAGCTTTCCGCAGTGTCTCGGCATCGTCACATGGAACGGCGCCGACAACTACAGCTGGCTGCGCAAGCTGACCAAGGAAGGTGACGGGCCGATCGACCGCCAACGCGCCGACCGACAGCCACTCCGTCCGACCCCGCTCGACGATACGATGCACCGCAAGCCGCTATGGAGCGCGATCGCCGCTGCCATCGACGGCGCGCCTGAGCGCGCCACCACGGCCTGATCCCAACATGAGGCATTCCACCCTCCCGTCTGGTGCCACCGCCGCCTGCTCCGCCACGACCAATGGCAACGATACCAACCTGTTCCTTCCCGCTGAGCGGATGGCGGCCGGACCGGGCTATATTCCAAACCTTGATGGATTGCGCGCACTCAGCATTCTGCTTGTCCTGTTCGCCCACTATATATCAGATCGACTGTTTCCGGGCGGGCTTGGGGTGTATGTCTTTTTTATTATTAGCGGGTTCCTCATCACCCGCCTGCTGTTTTCCGAGCGCAAGGCGCACGGCAAGATCAACCTCACCAGCTTCTATGGCCGCCGCTCTTTACGCCTCTATCCAGTCGTCACCGTCTATACGCTAGTCGTAATTGCGATCTATCTCATAACCCGTACTCCCATCGATTGGCTCCAGCCCCTATCGGCGTTGTTCTATTTCGCCAATTATCTCTATTCCGCACGCATGCTCGATCCGTTGGCGCCGGTACCAATGCCGTTCGGCATATTTTGGTCGCTATCGCTCGAGGAGCATTTCTACCTCGCTTTTCCACTGCTGTTCGTTCTGTTGCGCGGGCGGCCGCAGGCGCTCGTATTTGCTATGATCGCAATATGCGTCGCATGTCTAGGATGGCGGCTGACGACAGCGCTCCTTCATCCTGAATACCTGCATACCAATATCATTTTCGTGCGTACCGATTTCCGCGCTGATTCTATCAGCTACGGCGTACTCCTCGCTGCCTTGTGCGAAACGGACGCCGGCAGGCGCTTTATCGTTGCACTCAGCCGACCCATGCTGTGGGTAGGAGCGCTGGGCACCATCCTGATTTGCCTTGCGATCCGCGAACCTTTTTTCCGCGAAACCGTACGCTACAGTCTCTTCGGCGTCGCACTGGTATTGTTGATCGCGTGTACCCTGTTCGACGCGCGACTGAAACCGATACAAGTCTTGCTTAACCATCCCGTTTTGGTTTGGCTTGGCCGGCTGAGTTATTCGCTGTACGTCTGGCACTACCTACCGCGCCTGCTCGGGCCGATGCTGCTGGGCGTCGCGCCGCTGATGGGAGTGAGGATCGCATTCGACCTTGGCTTGGCCCTCGTGGCAGCGCTCCTCTCCTATCACCTAGTCGAAAGGCCGATATTAGCGTTGCGCCGCAGAACGATTCATCGGAACGCTTCGTAGTCGCTTCCTAGTGGATTGATCGCGACAAAAGAGTCCGATCGAAGGATTTCCATACGGCCGCCGACCTTTCAGATTGTGGCATACAAACGGGTGTCGAGATCGAGGTCACTGCGGAGGACAGCCGGCGGCTTGAAGCGATTGTTGCGTAAGCGACGTTCTCAGGCCACGGCAATCCAGGGCATGAGTTCGCCGACGGCGTTGGCTGGAAGACTGCTGGCGAGCTTGGCGAGGGTCTGAGCCAGCCAAGTGTGTGGGTTCACGCCCGAGATTTTGCAGTTCTCGATAAGCGTAGCGATCACCGCCCAGTTGTCGCCGCCCTCATCCGAACCGGCGAAGAGCGCGTTCTTGCGATTCAGGGCCAAGGGCCGGATTGATCGCTCGACGGTGTTGGAATCCAGCTCGACGGTAACCGTCCGGCGAGCCTTGCGATTACCCACATCTGCCGAGCTCAGCGCCGATCTGGATGTCGGCGAGGCGTCTGATGCCTCGCCATATGACTGTGTTACCTGGTGGCGGGTCGGCCTTTCTGGCGAGGTAACCACCGAGACACGCCAGCTTGATGAGATAGAGCTCGAGGGTGGCTGGCTTTGCGTTCCGGTTGCCGGTTTCGCAACGAGTTGGTCGAGGATGATGATCTCGCTTGCTGTAAACGCAACTGTCGGGCTAGCCTCGGGATCTGCCCGGGCTGCCATAGTCATCCAGAGTACGCGCCAGCTGACGATGCAAAAGAGTGCCACGAGATTGGCCAGACGATCAGCAGTGCGCAGCTTGGCGTCCTCGGCGCGACAGCCGGATTTCAGGATTTTGTGGAAGACCTCAATCTTCCGTAAACGCCGACGGACCCCGGCCTTGCGCGGCATTGGGGTAGCGTAGATTTCGCGGGGCAGATGGAGGCCTTGCGAGTGGAAGGAGAGCAGTCAAACGAGCCTCGTATGGGCGCTCGCCGGGATGGTGGAGCGGTCGTACGGGCGGAACGTCGCCGGAATTGGAGCGATGAAGAGAAGCTGGCGATCCTGAAGGAGACGACCCAGCCCGGCGTGATTGTGGCAGCGGTTGCCCGTCGGCATGGGATTGGGACGGGTCAGCTCTACACGTGGCGCAAGCAATTGCTGCGCGGCGCGATGGCAGGCTTTGTGCCGGTTGAACTGGTGCAGCCAGAGCCTGCGGGCAAAATGGTGGACACTGGCCGGATCGACATTCGGCGTGGTGGTGGTTTCACGGTCTCGGTGGACAGGCTGGTTGACCGCCAGGCCCTGCGACTGGTCCTCGAGATTGTCGGGGAGCTTGAAGGTTGAGCCTGACGTTACCGCCCTCGGCGAAGATCTATCTGTCGCTGGCGCCATGCGACATGCGCAAGGGATTTGACGGGCTGTCGGCCCAGGTTCGCAATATATTGCAGCTTGA
>NZ_KE148363.1:13077-13337 GCF_000410615.1 Novosphingobium sp. B-7
CTGAGGCCATCCCCGAGCCTGCCAATGATGATGCTCCTGCAGCAACGTCAAAGCCGGAACGCAAGGCTGGCACCCGCGCGCCAATCCCGGCGCATATACCGCGCCTGACGGCCGAGCATCGCCCGGAACCGTGCGGCTGCGGCGGGGTGGAGACCGTCATCTGCGAAGATGTCACAGAGGTGCTGGATTATGTGCCGGCCCGCTTCCGCGTCCTGCGCCATGTTCGGCCTCGTGTCGCGTGCCGGTCGTGCGAGACGATC
>NZ_KE148364.1:0-16253 GCF_000410615.1 Novosphingobium sp. B-7
TTTTTATCCCGGTGTTGACAGATCTGCTCGAACAGGCTGTTCTCGCGGGAGAGCACCTGAAACGAAGCCGGGACCTCGGGAATCAGCCAACTATAGGGACGCAGGATGAATTGCAGGCAGAAAGCGTGGATCGTGGAGATCTCACAGCGGTCCGCGATTGCGTTGTTGCCGTAGGTACGCAACCGGGCCTCGATCTCGTCGACCGCGGCATTAGTATAGGTGATGCAGCCGATGAACTGGGGCGTACCGACGACCTGATCGGCCAGCGTCAACAGCTTGGCGAGAATGACCCGCGTTTTGCCGCTGCCTGGGCAAGCCGTCAGCAGGAGATTGCCGTCATGGTCGACTGCCTCGCGCTGTTCGGGTGTCAGCCGGATCATTCGGTGAGCCACTCATAGGCCTGCTCGATATAGGGCGGCAGATCGGTCGCGAGATTTGCGTAGCGCGCTGCTATCTGCGCGAAACGCGCTTTGCCAAAGCGCTTGGCGGTATTGAGCGTAATACGGCCAAGCTCGACGCGCAGCGCCGTCTCTTCGGCGAGGTCCAGTCCCCCGAGCGCGAGCTTTGCGAGGCCATCCTCCATCTGTGCGAGGATCTGCGGCGCGCCGAGAGCACGAACGGTCTCGATCAGCATCGGCAGACGCCCGACCGATACCAGTTCGCGTTCGAAAGTAGTGGCGCCCGCGAATGCGGACACAAAGTCGCTTTCCAGTGCCACCAGGTCAGGCGCGTCGGTTGTCGGATCGAAGTCCTCGGCGTCGGACGGCTTCATGTCAGCATCGGCGACAATGGCGCACTTCTTCTCGAGTGAGCCAGCGCGGAACAGCTTGGAATAGACGTCGAAATGGACCCCATGAATCGCGATAACTGAAATGCCGAGCCGTTCGAGCTTCACGCCGTACACCTGCTCGATCAGCGCCGGGATCAGGAACATCTCGGCCGGCCCTTCGACCAGCATGACCTTGCGGGCGTAGAGCAATGCGCTCTTGGTTGCGTCAAGATAGCGTTCGAGATCGGCAATCTCGGGAGCGGTCAGCGCCGCGTTGAGCGCGAGATTGCCAGCAGCAATGGTCGCGTCTTGGCGCTTGGTGAGCGACACGATACTGCTCAGCGGAACCTGTGAGGTAACCTGGGTGCTGTGACTGGTAAGGATGGTTTGCACGCCGATCGCGCGTAGTGCCCCGATCAGCGAGAACTGGAGCTGGGGATGGAGGTGCGCTTCGGGTTCCTCGATCAAGATCAACTGGCCGGCCGAGCGGTTGAGCGCGATGCGCCGCTGGAGGTATTCCATCAAGATCGCAATGTAGAGGATGTTGTTCATACCAAGACCGTTGCGGCCGGGTTCGAATGAGGTGAGCGACAGGTCTGACAGAATGATTTTCAGGTTGCGGATGATGGCGCGGAAGGTCGCGGCGGACAGGCCGAGCGAGGCGTCCATCTCGAACGCGGGGCCAGCGACATCCTTGAACCGCGCGTCGATTGCCCCTGCTATCTCGGCGATAGTCGCTGAGTTCGCGATTGCCTGATTGGCCTCGTCGAGGATGGCAATCAGGGCATCCTGCTCGGCAGCATCGATCTCGAACGCCTCAATTAAGCGGATGAGCGGTGACTGGCGGGGATTGCGCAGGTCGGTCTCGACATCGCGGAGCGCGGGCAAGTGAACGAGAAGGTACGATTGCAAATCAGCGAAGCGCACGGACTCGCCGATCCCCTCGTCATCCCAAGCAAGGTCGGTGAGGTCGATTGCAGGATCACCGCCACCTCGGATCTCCCACTGATAGTCCTCAAGGGTCAGCGTCCCGGGTGCGATGTCGCCACTCGCAAGCTGCTCCCGGACAGCCGGGCGCGGTCGAAATCGGTAGAATATGCGCGCACGATCCGCGGCAGTTTTCCAGGTGCTGACCAGGGCCTCTTCGTTCACCCTACCCTCGAACCCAGTCAGCTCAATTCCGATTAGAACCTGGCTTGGTTCGGCAATATCGATCGCGGAGTGGATGTCCTCACGCAGTAGTGACCGGAAACTCGACGGCAACATATTGTCGAGACAGATCTGGATCGCGCGCAGGATCGCGGTCTTGCCGGTGTTGTTCTCGCCTATGATGCAGCACAGATCATCAGCGACATTCACGTCAAGCGACGCGAAGGTGCGAAAATTCTGAATTACGATCCGCGCTACCCGCATCATCCCCATCCGACTGTTCGGCCGCAAAGTGGCGCCCCAATGCTATGTGATTGAATTAGGAGCAACGCCAAGACAAGCAGGTTTGCAAAGGTCACACCGACTGCTGGGGGATGAAGATGGGCTCAGGCACGTAATGGTGGTCACTTGAGTCCTAACGAATCGACGCTTGGGTAGGTCTGGGGTTCCGGTAGCTGTTCCTTTTTCCGACGAGTTATCTCCGTGCTCCGCGCCACACCGATCATCCCTAATTGGCATTTCCATTTCGCATATTGATTTTTTGAAATGGAAATGTATATAGGACTGGTCGCTAAAAGAGGCATCGCCATGGCCGCCACACTGCACGTGCTTCGTCCCCAGACCCCGCCGCTCGCGGGCTTCCTCCGCTTAGGCCACACTGGCCATCGCAAGCTCGCCGACTTGCATGCCGCCGGACGGTTCCCGTTTAAGCGCATCGTGGTTGATGCCGCGCACTTCGGTGAGCAGCGCGATTTGGTGAAGACTTTGAAGGCTGCGGGTTGCGAGATCGTGCTCGATCCGAACGCCGCGGAAATGGCGACGGCTGGGCGTTACGGGTCGTCGTCGCTGCAGAAGCTGGCTTGGTCCAATCCCGACCGGCCCTGGGAGCCAAGCGACTTCGGTCGGCACCGGAACCACGACTTGGCGCGGGCAGTCGCGCTGTTCGCAATCGAGGCCGGCGTGCACGCGGTGCTGGCGCCGACACATTTGATCGAGGCTGGCGCAACCGCGTGGCGCGCCGTCGACCTTCGGCTGTGCGAGGCGCTGCGGCACGAGCTGGACCAGGCCGGTGGCCGAGAAATCGAGATTGACTACCAGCTAATCACCACTGCGGCGGTGCTCAAGGACGCGAAGCTGCGCGACGGCTTGGCCGCGGACATCGCCGATCTGCCAATCGCCAATGTCTGGCTACGGGTCTCGGGCTTCGGCGCAACAGCGACGGGCGCGGGCACGCGGACCTTTGTCGAGAGCGTGCGCCCGCTCCATGTGATGGAGCGCGCGCTGATCGTCGATATGGCGGGCGGCTTCGCTGGTCTCGCAACGATGGCGCACGGCGCCGTCGCGGGCATCAGCCACGGGGTCGGCCAGAAGGAGTCCTTCAAGGCCAGCGACTGGAATAAACCGCCAAGCGGCGGTGGAGGCGCGGGCGCGCGAACCTATGTTCCCGAACTGGACCGCTATTTCAAGGAAGACCAGATGGCGGCGATCTACGCCGCCCGCGGGCGTTCGCGATTCAGCTGTAATGACGGGAGCTGCTGTCCCTTGGGCGCGGAAGACATGTTCGAGAATGCCCACGGCCATTTCATCCGGCAGCGGCACCTCCAGATCGAGGATATGTCCGGAACGCCGGAGACGCGGCGTAGCGAACAGTTCCTCCTCAAGCATCTCGATCCAGCGATCCGGTCCGCGCGCTTCGGCGCAAAGCTCAAGATTGAGGATCAAAAAGTTGCCGACGCGGTGAATGCCGCGAAGGTTCGGATGATCCGTCTGCGCGATGCGCTAGCGGACCTTGATTCAAAAGGGCAGCCTGCTACTCGGTCGCCGGCCACGATCTTTAGGGGCGGAACAAAGGGTATTAGTGCGGTTCTCGGACGGTAAACATGGCAAGTGCAGTAGCAACCATCATCAATGATCTCCGGCAACGCGGTGGCCTTAAGGGCACCGATGTCGCGAATATCACGGCGGTGTCGCCGGCGACCGTGTCACGCTGGACGGCGGGTACGTCGTTTCCGCAGCCTAAGACCCAGCTGCTGATTTCCGACCTGCGCTATGTCGTCGATCGCCTCGCCGAACTTTACGATCCCGAGGAAACGCGTCTCTGGCTGTATGCAAAGCATCGCCTGTTGAATGGAGCGCGCGCGATAGACCTCATCCACGGAGGCCGCGCCGACGAGGTCCTCGGTGTGATCGAAGGGCTGAACGAAGGGACGTACAGCTAGGTTATGGGCGCCCCACGAGTGCACGATCGCGCGCTCCTCGATGCGCTCGAAGATACCGAGACCGTTGCGCTTACAATTGACGTGTGGCGTATTACCCGCGCCGGACGCGATCCCATCCGCGGTTCGGCAGCGCCAGGGCGCTGGAGTCCCGGCGGAACAGTTGAAGTCCTCTATACGAGCCTCGAGCGCGACGGCGCGCTCGCCGAAATCGGCTTCCGGCTTACTCTCGAACCGGTCTGGCCGAGCCGCATTGCGCACGAGATTCATGCCATTTCGGCGGCTACTGAACGGACTTTGCGCTTTGCA
Organism: Novosphingobium sp. B-7; assembly: GCF_000410615.1. Taxonomy (NCBI): domain Bacteria; kingdom Pseudomonadati; phylum Pseudomonadota; class Alphaproteobacteria; order Sphingomonadales; family Sphingomonadaceae; genus Novosphingobium; species Novosphingobium sp. B-7. Next base: position 4,444 of record NZ_KE148364.1, read on the forward strand.
GACCTAGCCGCCCTCGACGTCTTCGGCATCGATCCCGCACGCTATGCCGGCTTCGACTACGATGCTTGTCAATCTCTGGCAGCCGCCGCGCACTTTATGGAGTTCGACGGCCTGCTGGTCCCGAGCGCCCGCCATGACTGCCAAAATCTGGTGATATTTATGGATCGTGGCGCTGCTGCGAGCCTTGAGGTCAGTTCATCAGAAGCCGTCCACTGGGCTGAATGGCGTAGCACTAACAAGCGTTGAACTTGGGAATATAGATCGGCTAGTAACAGTGCTGCACGCGCTGTCGGCTTGTTAAGCAGTCTGAAGCATAGCTCTGCTCGCGACAACTGAAATAGGTATGTTGGGCTTGGAGCGTCATCTATCCATTTAACGCGGCTCGGAAGCGGACCGAGCACAAAGTCCCAGAGCCAGGCATTCCGCCCTTCCGAAAAGTTGATGCATAAAAGCCCGGATTTGATAACTGCAAACTGAAACGCGAGTGTCCGGGTTAGGGCGCTAGCTACCGGTCATTCAGCGATTAAGCAGCTGTGAAACGAACCGGCTGTATTGCTGCGGAAGGGGCGCGCCGACTTTGCGCTGGTCGGCCCTAAGCCGGATCTCAAGTTCCGCCGGCAGCTCGGTGTACGGAGCGATCGCAGCCCGAAGTTCCTCCACCGTAACAATTTGGCCAGGCTGTCCGCCTTGCCAGTGCCGAACAGCTGGATCGCGGCCGGCATCGGCAACGCCGAACACCATCACAAAAAACGTGCCCAGCCCCGAGTCCCAGCCAACCGCAACCTCGAAGAGGTCCGAGCGCTGCCGCAGCGGCTTCAAAGAATACCGGCTCATCGGCTCACCAGTCGCTCGCCAGCATGATCGTGACGACGCGGAAGCTTTGCTGCGCGTCCCACGGCGTCTCAGACCCCCAAGAAAACGTCCCGTCATTGGCGTAGACGTCTATCTTCCAGAAGATCTTGTGACCCTGGAACTCGACCGCACCGAAGTCACGTTCGCCGTGAGGGTCGTTCCCCGGATCGATCGGGGTTTCGTTGATCAGCCTGCGCAGCGCTGCCTGTCCCAGCAATAGACTGGCCTGGCGGGCGCCGGGGTCCTCGGCGTCGCCAGCAAGGATGTCGGCCAGCGCCCGGGTGAACACAGTGCGCGAGGTGGGCAGCGAACCTGCGCGGGCTGCGTCATTGAGCCGGGCGATCTCGGCAGTGTGGTCAGCAGCGACCGGCGTGGATTGAGCAAGCTGGGTCATAGGTTCTTCCTTTCAAGATTGATCCCCCGCCAAGTGCCCCCTCCCCTCCGCTGTCCGGTTGACGGGGCCTGAGCGTTCACGCTACGTTCTTTTGGAAAGGATCACGCCATGCCCGCTCTCAGCCACCTCGACCATTTCGATCTCGACATCGGCCTGCGCGATGCGTCGTGCGATGAGAACGTGGCCCCAGTGCGCCGGGCGATCGCGGCGCTGTGCATCGGGGTCGGCGTGGATGACGCCTATCTGTCGGTCCGGGAACTGCGCGAGGCAGTGTCCCTCGTGCATGAAAACGCCCCCGGCGGGCGGGCGAAGCTCGCCGGCATCCTCAGCACCCAGTGCGATGATTTCCAGCGGGCGATCTATTATTGCCTCGCCGGGCGCGGCGTGGTCGAGATGGCCGAGGCGATGGATTGGCTACTGACGATCCTCAAGGCGCGCGGCCGCACTGCGGCCTGGATCAGCCGCATGCGGGTGCGCCGCAAGGATCTCGTTTCGCCCTATGTCAGCGAAGCGCCCGATGGGCCGGTGGTATCGACCAGCGCCGATTTCGAGCTCGGGCAATCGTGGTTTGTCGAGCGCGGTCCCGGGCCCTACTGATTATCGGGCTCATCATCGTTGCAAGTTACGACCCGCGAGACGGTACGCCCCGGCGCCGCCTTGCTCGCCAGGACCACGCGGAACGGCTGCAGCGGGTTGCCGGTCTTGACCACGGCGGTGTCGCCCTGGACGTGCTCCGCAACCCGGGTGGCGATCCTGTTGGCGTTCTCGATGCTGCAGAGGCGCGCCCGCTTGGAAGAGCGCTGCGGTGGGGCGGGGTCGGTCATGGCGCTACTCGCTTGGGTGCCGGGTCACGAGACTGACGGGGCCGCAGGCGGCGGCACGATCGTCCAGGCCCGGCTCATCAGCTTGCTGATCTTCACGCCAACCCCGTCGCTGACCCGGCGCAGGATCGTCTTGCGGCCAGATTGGACCACGCGAAAGCTGCGCTCGCTCTGCCCGTCGGTGAAGGTCAGCGGCTCGGCCAGCACCAGCAAGTCGCCGGGTACCGGCTTGCGGCGCGTAGTCAGGGCAAGGCGTTGACGGCAGTGATCGCGCCACTGCGCGGCATTTTCGTTGCCGGGTGGCCCGAGGAGGTCGAGGATCGAGGCCGGGCAGTCGTAGCTATACGGGCCCATCGTTTCGGTCATGTCCTTGTAGCCAAACTCCTCACCGCTCTTCGCGCCGGGGTTCCATTTGATGAGGCAGATGATCGCGAATGTTTCGCGCGGCGCCTCGAGGTCGTAGCTCTGGCAGGCGGCATAGTAGGCGCCCGAACGGACGGTGGATTTGAGGACGCGCAGGCCGGTCGCCCGGCCCTTTTCAGGGTCGGGCGGATAGGTGCATTGGTTGTCGAGATAGGCCTTCGGCGTGGCAAACGGGGCCATGCCGCCGCGTGACATGAACAGCCAACCCATGGCAGTTCTCCTAGACGAGCGCCTGCTGGCGCGGATTGATGGAAAGGCCCGTTTCGCGGACGACGAGGGCGCGGAAGCTCTGCGGCGCGGCAAGAACGGCGATGTCGCAGAAGTGATTACGGTCGCCGAGGTAGTCCTGGCGGCCCTTGCAGCGGCGGAACATGACCTCGCGGCCCGGACGGATGCAGGGGATCGAGACCTGGACATAGATTTCGTCGCCGTGGAGCGTGATTTCGCCCGAGACTGCAGGACCGGCGAAGTTGCTGCGCAGATCGTACTGATCCGGCTCGAGACCGAGATGGCGCGCCGCTACCCTGAGCGCCGAACGAGCCTCGCGGTGGAACGCGCGCTTGGCTTCGGGATCGTAACCGATGCCGCGGCGGGCGAGCGCAACAAGCGCGGGCTTCGACTTCAGCTCGTCGATCTTGGCGAGGCACTGGCGGCGCAGCGGCAGGTCTTCGGCGAAGTTTTCATCGGGCGCGTGGCCCAGTGCAATGCGGCCGACGTGACGCGCGAGCAAGATCGTCGCGGGATCGCGGGCCGGGTCGATCCCGGCGTTGCGCGCGTCCTGCATAGCATCGACGACGGCCTGGGTGGCGGTGGCAATGGTCGCGAGCGCATCGGGCTGCAGGGCACGGCGATAACGGAAGTCGAGATCGTAGTTCATCGGTGAAGTCTCCTTTTGCGCCCCCTGGCGCATCGGGCTCCCACCCCCTCCCCTTCCCGCTCGCCTAGCGAGCGGCCCCAGTGCCTCGGCTCCCCGGCCGCCGTCAGGCCGCCTCCTTGAGTTGGTCCGAAAGGGTCGAACCGAGCGCCGGATCGAACTGGCGCAGCCACTTGACGGCTTGCTCGGCCTTAGCCGCCGCGTGGAGGATCGCGGTCTTGTCGCCGCGCAGGATCTTCATCCAGTGGTGGATGTAGGAGGCGTGGCTGTCGTGGAGTTCGTTGGGGAGGCCGTATTCGGCGCAGAGGGTGGCCTGGCAGAGCGACGCGACGATTTCTTCGAAGGCATAGGCATCGTCCCCGAAACGCTTGCCGAACTGGCGATTGAGCCGCTTGGCCGACCCTGTGGCGTGGCCAAGCTCGTGGCACCGGGTCGAGAAATAAGCCTCGATCGAATGGAACGCGTTTGGCGACGGCAAGGTGACCGTGTCGGTGCCCGGCGAGTAGTGCGCGCTGTCGCCGCCATGGACGACACGGATCGGGATCGCGTCGAGGAAATCGTGCACTCCGGCCGAGAGCTCGCCGATCGCTTTGGGGTCCGGCGGCTCAGGGTAGTAGTGCGCCGGCAGGCCTTCGATCTGCGAGGCGTTGAAGACGTGGTTCCACTTCATGAACCGGACCGTTTTCTCCGTCGTCTCACCGGTTTGGCGATCGGTATCGGTCTTCCGCGCCGAACTGTAGAACACGCTGAATGAGCCGCTCTCGCCCTTGCGGACATGGGCGCCGAGTTCGAGCGCCTGGCGGAAGGTCATCCAGTAGGGGCTGGCATACCCCCGGCTTTCTGCCACTGCCCATAAAAAGAACGTATTGATCCCTGAGTAGGGGACCCCGTTATGGCGGAGCGGCCGCGTGCTGGTCGAGGTCCAGGGCTTGAGCCACGGGGCCGTGCCGGCGGCGATCTTTTCGAGGATCAGGTCGGTGATGACCTGCGCGACGTCGGGTTTGGGATGACGGGTCATTGGACCGGGCCCTCCTGGACAGGATCGAGCGAGAGGTCGGAGGAGGCGCTCGACCAGCTCAGACGCAGTGTGCGCCCGTGCGGGATGCGCCAGGCGACCCGGTCGGCGAAGGCCATGCGGATGCCGGCAAGGATCGCGGCGTCCTCGCCCTCGAGGATCGCGTGCGCGCGCACCGCCGCGTCGTGGCGGAAGCGGGTCTCCTGGGTGTCGTAGCTGTCCGCATCGGAATCGTCCGAAGGCGAAAACACCGCATCGATGATGAGGTCGGTGAGATCATCGGGCCCGAGCGCGGCGGTCCGGGTCAGCGCAACGCGCGCGCAGTCTGGATCGCCCCAGGTGTCGACATCTTCCAGAATCGCAAAGTCGGTCTCGAGATCGAGCCGGCGGTCGTGCTGGTCGGTGAGTTCGATCGTGATCGCGTCGGGGCGCAGGGTAACAGCACCCTCTTCATCGGTGGGCTTGCCGCCATCGAAGGTGAAGCGTTCGCCGGTACGGACGAAGGCCGGAAGGGCATCGTACCAAGGATAGCCGATGAAACTGGTGATCGGTTCGTAGAAGGCGCGCGGTTCGGGGCCGCCGAGACGGTGCATCTCGCCGCCGTTCGAGCGCCGCAATGCCCGGCCAAAGGTGACGGCATCGAAGGAGTCGGTGTCATCGTAGATCGCTGCACCCGGCTCGAGGTCTGCAAAGCGTGGCACCTCGCGGTAGCTGTCGCGGGCAAGCGTCGGGTACCAGAGGGGTAGCTGCCGGGCTGCGTGCGGAAAGTCGTCGTGATACAAGCTCGCCTCGAGCCAATTCTCGAAGCTCAGGCGGTGAAACGGTTCCTCGCGGATGACCGAAAAGATCGCCTCGCGGCAGAGCGCCACGAGACGGTCGAGTGCGGCGTTGCGGTAGATCTCCTTGCGGGCAGGCAGCACCAGGACGAGATCGGGCGCGTCGATGACGTCGACCTGCACGGACCACTGGGTGTGGTGGACTTCCTTCACGACCGGGAAGGCCTGTTTGAGCGTCACACCGTGGAAGTTGAGCGTGGCGACGTGTGGCGAATGCCGATCGCGGAACACGCCGATGCGGAAACCGTCACGCTCGATGACCTTGTGCGCATCGGCGAGGAAATCGGCGCGGGCGAGGTCCTTGCCATTGTAGCTGACCGGCAGCGGCAGAAACCGGGCCGCCGCCTCGACGCAGCGTTCGAGCTTACCGTCAGGCTGCGGATCGAACCGGAAGGCGATGGCCGTGCCGCGCGGGCCGTCGGAGGGCAACACATCGATATCGGCCTCGCCGGTCCAGGCATCGCCGGTGATCGCCAGCGAAAACGCACCGGCAGCGCTCCGCGAACTGACCACGGTGTCGAGGCCAGCAAGGCTGAAGAACCCCATGCCCGCCGGATCTTCGCGGGCGCGGCACTCGTCGGACCAGTCGGATTGACCCAGAGATAGGAGGTCGACCGGGTCGGCAATCCCGGCGCCGTCATCGCTCACCGTGATGAAGCAGGCTCCCGCCGTATGCTCCGCGGTGACGGTGATGCGGCCTGCGCCCGCGCGGCGAGCGTTCTGAAAGAGCTCGTTGAAGATGTCGTCGAGGGTCCCGTTGAAGATCCGGGTTACCTTGGAAATCGCGTGCGGAGAGACCCGGGCGCGCAGCTTGGTGATCATGGTCATGGAGGTGGTTCCTGGATGGACCGGCACGCTGCCGCAGGGCGCAAGGGATGCGCGGGCAGCGTGCCGGCAAGGCTGGGTCAGGCGTCGACGGTCTCGCCGGCGTGGGCGTCCTGCTCTTCGGCAGGTCCGAGATCGCCCGCATCGCTCTCGGGTTCGTGCTCGACCGGCGCTTCCTCATCGGGCTCGCTCGCCGCGAGCACCCGGAACCGCATGGCTTCGGGCACCCAGGCGAGCGCAGCCTCCTTGACCTCGGGGGCGACGATGGTCTCGCCGGCGAACAGCTTCTCGCAGGAGGCCGAGAGATCCCCCTTCTTCGAGCCCATGAAGCTAGCCGCCATGGTCGGGCCTCCGACTTCGCTGACATGGGCGAGCAGAGCCTGTTTGCTGACGCGGTCAAAGTAGTTGGCCGAGGTCGGTCGCCAGTGGCTGGCGACGTTGATCCCCATCAGGGCGGCGAGATGATCGTGGAGGTCGATGGGTTCGGGGCCGGACTGGCCCGCCTTCTTGTCGATCCCCATGCTGGCCTCCAGCGTCTTTGCCATGCACCAGGCCAGCCAGCTTGCCTTGGCATCGTCGTCGAGCGCGCTGAACGCAGAGAACCGGTCGACCGTGCGGCGATGCTCGGTCCATGACAGGTCGAGCGTCTCGCGCATGTCGGCCATCAGCGTATGCGCCGGGCTTTCAGGGTAATTGGCGAGGTAGAGCGAGGGCGACGGGGCGCGGAGCGTCGTTCCGAGCGCCTGCGCGCTGTAGAGCGCACGGGAGTCGGCGATGGCGAAGATCAGGTAGTCGAGCGCGATCGCCGGGTTCGAGGCGAGGTTGATCGCGAGAATGTCGCGGCGCTGTACAGCGAGCTCCTCGACCAGCTTCTGCGATAACGGTTTGGGGGCCGGAGCGGCGCTACCGCCCTCCCCTGCTCCGCCAGCGCCGTCGCCCGCCTCGCCCCCGCGGGCCTTGCGGCGTTCGAGCGGCTTGTCGCTGTAGAGTCCGCTCGCGACCGTGGGCTGGCCGTCGGCGCCGATGATTACGAAGCAGCCGACGTTGGCCTTCATCTCTTCGGGGATCACCGGGGGCTTGTCGTGGAGCGCGTCGTAGGCGCTGCTCGCGGCATCCCAGCGGGTCTGGAACTCGGCGGCGGCCACCTCATCGTCCTCATCGAGCGTCTCGCTTTCGGCTTCCAGTGCCGAGATCGTCTCAAGCAGCTTGTCAGCCTCGACCTGTTCCTCGTCGGTGAGCGGTGCCGGTTCGAGGTGAACCTGGTGGAGGTCTTCGGTCGCGTTGTAGGTGACACGGGTCTCGAGGATCGGGCGCACCCAGGCATAACCGGAGGTTTGGGCGACCTCGGCCGCAAAGGCCTGGAGCTTCTCGCCGGCGATGCGCTGGGCTATTTCGGCATCGATCCAGGTCTCGCCGCCGTCTTCGGTGAAGAGGTCGCGCTCGATCTTGCCGCCAGCGGCTAGGTATTCGGCTTCGCTCGCGAGCTTGGCCATCGGTGAAGACGAGCGGATCGCGCTATGCGTGACCATGCGGCGGATCGAGTCAGGGTTGTTGCCCTGCCAGGAGTTCGACAGCTCGTTCCAGACCATCATCTGGCGGTCGTGGTTGGGCGTCGTCGCATAGGCCTTGGCGACGTCGAGGGTGATCTTGCCCTCCTCGAGCGCGGCGAAGATGGGATCGGCGAGATCCGCAAGCCGCAGGCGGCCCTCGATGAACCGGCGCGTGCGGCCGAACCGCTTGGCGATCGCATCGAGGTCGCTGCCCTCATTGACGAAGTGCTTGTAGGCGCGGATCTCGTCAGTCGGCGTCATGTCGAGCCGGATGACGTTTTCGATCAGCGAGAGTTCGGACTGCTCGGCGGCGTCGATGTCGAGGACGCGACAGGCGACGGGGTGGTCCTTGGGGAGCTTGCCTGTGCCGAGGAGATAGTCCAGCGCGCGCAGGCGGCGTCCGCCCGCCGTCACGTCGAACATGCCCCGCTTCTTGGCGGGCACGACGATCAGGTTCTGGAGGAGGCCTTTGGCCTCGATATTGGCGGCGAGTTCCTCGATGAAGAGGTTGCTGTCGTTTTTGCGGACGTTGGCTTCGGACAAGCGTAGCTTGCCGAGCGGGATCAACTCGATGTCGTTCATGGGGGTGCTCCTGAAAGCCGGAATTGGCCGAGCCCATCGGCTCACCCCTTCCAGCCCCCCTCCCCTCACGGTTTCAGGATCGCTCGAACTCCCGGGCGCGACGGCGCGTCTCCGGGGAGTCCGCTTGGTGCCGTGAGGCATAAATTCCGGATTTATGCCTCACGGATCTGGCGAACAGCCTCTCTCGAAATTTGCTGCCCAGCAAATATTGCATTTGGCGCGAATATTCGCTATCGAGGCATTATTCACTGGTGAGCAAATATGCGACATTTTGAAATCCTAGAGGAAGAGTTGCTCGATGAGCTAAGCCATGCCTTGTCGGAATTGCCTGGCGCTTCCGTCTATCAGCGCGCATCCGAACGGCGCGTCGGCGGCCGATATGTCCCGGATGGCATACTCGATGTAAACATCAATCACCACCGGCTCAAACTGGTCGTCGAGGCCAAGCGCGAGCTCTTTCCCCGCGATGTTCATCAGCAGGTTTGGCGCCTTCGCGATTTTCTCAACCAGATGGATGAATCCGGTGAGAAGGTTCCCATGCTGATTGCAGCCGCAATCTCAAAGGGTGCGCGCGAAATTCTGCAGCAGGAACGGGTCGGGTATTTCGACCTCGGCGGTTCGCTCTTTGTCCAATCGTCGGGTGCCTACGTGCTGATCGAACGACCACTGCTCAAGAAGGCTGGACGCGCCTTCGGTTCAATCTTTCAGGGCCAGCGAGCACGCGTCGCTCAGGCGGTCATTGGAACTGCGCCCAGATGGTTGAGTGTAAAGGAACTGGCGGAAGAGACTGGTGTGTCGCCGGCGACCGCATCGGAGACCCTGACCGAGATGGAGCGGCGCGACTGGCTCGACGTTGAGGGGGCGGGGCCGGCCAAGCTGCGCCGCCTGCGCGAACGAGGTCCCGTTCTCGATGAATGGGTTCGCTTGATCGCCGATCAGAAACCGCCGCGGATCGAGCGCTATTATGTGCCGGGTGGGGATGCTGTCCAAATTGCGCGTCGGCTCGACGAAGCGTGTCGCGATCTTAGCGCACAATACGCGGTGACGGCGGAGGCAGCCGCACAAGCGTATGCGCCGTATCTCTCAGCGATCTCGCAGGTCAGGTGCCGGATCCAGGGTGGGCGACTTCACCGAGAAGTTCTCGCGCGTCTCGATGCTCGGCCCGTGTCGGAAGGATGGAACCTCGGCGTGATCGAGGAAACCGGCAAGCGCGACATTGCCGTGGGAGAACGGATCGACGGCATTGCATATGCGCCGCCAGTTCAGGTCTATCTCGATCTTATGCAGGGGTCCGGTCGCGCCAAGGAACTGGCCGACCACCTCCGCGCCGAACGACTGCCAGGATAATGACCAAACCAAAGACCTTTGACGCATACAATGGCGCAGTCACCGAAGCCGCCGAGCGTGTACTCGTGACCCTCCTCCGCGGCTTCGGCCCCTGGAAGGACACAGTATTCCTCGTGGGCGGCCTGACGCCGCGCTACCTCGTGGCCGCGCGGCCACCCGAAGTACCCCAGCACGCCGGAACAGGCGATGTGGATGTCGTCGTCGACGTGGCAATCCTCACTGACACTGAAGCCTACAGCACGCTGGAAGAGAACCTCCATGCGATGGGCTTCGAGCGCGGGACCAATGAGAACGGAGTGAAGGTTTCCTGGCGCTGGGAAGCGCGTCTTGAGACGGGCGCTACAATGGTCCTCGAATTCCTCGCCGAACATCCCGAACTCGGGGGAGGAAAGGTCAAAGTGCTCCCAACCGAAGGTAACGTCTCCGCGCTCAATATCCCGCACGCGTCGATGGTGTTCGACCTCCACGACACGACCGAGCTAACCGCGGAACTCCTGAACGGCGGAGGGCTGGCCACCGAAGTGGTTCGGTACGCAAACATCGTCAGCTTCACCTGCCTCAAAGCCTTCGCCTTCGATCACCGCAACGCGCGCAAGGACGCACACGATCTCGTCTATTGCCTCGAACACTATCCCGGCGGACTGGACTCGGCGATCTCGACCTTCAAGGATGCATTGGCGGGATCGCACGCGGAGGCCGTGCAGGAGGCGCTCGCAAAGCTGAAGACTCGTTTCGTCCACGAGGACCCCGATCAGTCATACCGTCGGGATGGGGCGGTCGCTGTGGCGCGTTTCGAAGACAACGACGCAGATGTCGACGACAACGAGGAGATCCGGGATCTGCGCATCCTCCGTCAACGGCAGGTAGCGGAACTAATGGGGCAATTTTTCGCAGCACTGGCGTGACCGAGGTAGAACCAACCATCCACTGATCGCCACGGATTGAGCCCGCCTAACATCGCCGCGCCCATCTAACACCAGTAATGTTAAATGAGCGCGGGGGTCAGGCCTGCCCGGCAATGCCGGCGATGATCGCCTCAGCGCCGTCCAACGGCACGAACACCCGTGTCTTGTAGGCAATGATTTCGGTGAAGCAGCCCTTAGCCTTGAGCTCGGGAATGCGGGCGGCTTCGGCATCGACGATCTCGATCCTTCGGGAACCGTTCACCCGCGATGTTCGGATCGTGAAATTGAGGGGATGAGGCGCCTTCCAGGTACCCCCGCCAAGGATGGCAGCCGCAATCTTGGTCGGATCGGTCTGCGCCTTACGGGCAACGCCGAGTTTCTCGAGGGTCGCATCGACGTAGAGGTCGTGGACGTGGCGCCCTAGCCACGAGGCGCCGGACTTGTCGACGATGCGATTGACTGTGAGATCCTCCTTGGGAAGCGCGCCCCAGATCGGCAGCAGCAGCCCCGTTGCGAGATAGACGGTCTCGGTCACGAGCTGGCTCTCTTCGGCGGCATATTCCTCCTCCCACAGCGCGCTGAACTTGGACTTAGTGACGGGCTCCCAGGCGGACTCGTCGAGCCGGTCAGCGCGCAGGTACTCGCTGCGCAGCGGCCGCACGAGTTCGTAGCGGCGGATCATGTGGCCCTCCTCGTCCATGTGCGAGGGCGCCGCGATGCCAAGCGCGACCTTGCCGGACTTGTCATTGCGCAGGAACAGCGGCTGTTCCTCGTAAGATGCCATTTTGAGCACGCGCTCGAGCGAGAGGACCTTGCGCCGCTGGGTCAGCGACAACTCCAGCAGGTGCGAGGTCGCGCCGGTCACAGAATCGGTCCGGATCACCGTGTCGGACAGCACCTCGCAGGCCTCGACCGCCACGGTCTCGACGCCGATATCGAAGGTGCCCGCTTCCTTCGCCGCCGAGACGCGGGTTTCGACGAGGGTCAGGAACTCGTCGAAGATGGCGTTCTGGACGGCGATCTTCATGGCGAGGATGCGGTTGAGCCAGCGCTGGATCGGCGGCAGGTCCTCGCGCAGGACCCCGTCCTGATCGGTGAGTTCGAGCCCGCTCATCCGCTGGAACTCGGACAAGGTCGTGCTTTTGAGCTTGGCCGTCGCCAGCAGGCCGTACCAGTCGTGGAGCGCGTGCTTGGCGTAGATGCTCTCGAGGTTGTCGGACGCATCGAACATCCCCTGCCCGCCGGTCTGACGCTGGCCGCGGGTGAGTGCGCCCAATGCATCAAGGCGCCGCGCGATCGTGCTGGTGAACCGGGCCTCGCCCTTGCAGTCGGTGGTAACAGGGCGGAACAGCGGCGGGGACGCCCGGGGCGGGGGGGGGGGGGGGG